>CAYFTA010000021.1:0-16552 GCA_964346015.1 uncultured Muribaculaceae bacterium
CAGAAGTATAGTAAACGTAGTTTCCATCATTTCCAACATATTGAATATCAGCATCCACATTAGTTAATCTGCGAATATTTCCAGCAGTATCGCATAGATAGAGATTGCGATAATTATCCCTATTAGCAGTTCTGTAAATAAAATATGTATCATTGTCCTTTAGGAACCAGATAGGGTCGCTTGGCTCTACATATTTTGTATTGCTCTCACTCAATAATGTCTTAATATAGTTTCCTTCGGAAGAATACATTTCAAGGCGAAGTTCTTTTTGACTACGACTTAGAGTTTGGATAAACAGATGTTTACTATCAGGAGTCCATGTAATATTTGTTAAATAACTTTCAAGAAGTTCTGACCATTCTTCAGTTATAAAATCGCGAAATTTCAAAATAGTCTTAGAGCCATCCAAAAAATTATAAATCCTAAGTCCAACAAGCTCAGAAGGCATTCCTGCCATAGGATATTTTATATCAATCAAGCTACCTGTACGAGTGGTAATATCAAGTAAAGGAAAGTTAGACACCTGCGATTCATCCTTTATGTAGTAAGCAACTTTGGTAGAGTCTGGAGACCAAAAAGTTCCACCCTCAATACCAAATTCATTCCTACTCACAACTTCACCAAAAACAAGATTTGGGTTATTTGTTTCTTCTATATAATAAATGTGTTCATATTTTGCAGAGTCAGCCTTTTCTAGTAGGGCTAAATTTCCTTTTTTATATTCAAGTTTGTATTTAGGTTTAGAAGGAGTTATGCGCTTTTCAACGAGTTCATGTCCTGCTTTCCAACCAAAATACTTGTATTCTGGAGACAATTCTCGCGAAAGAATAGTTTCTTCCATTGTTAGAATTTTACCACCTGCTTCGTTTGCTAGTCTCGTTTCAATAATTCCAGATTGTGCAAATATTTTTAGCGATAGGCCCAGGATAATACCGATAAATAAACTAAATTTCTTCATAATCATAAAAATTGCACACAAATATAGTCATAAATTAGTATCTTCGCCGAGTTTATAATTCTTTTTATGGGTAAGAGATTTTTCCTTAGTTTAAGTGTTTTAATACTTATATCCTCTGCTCTTTCGGCAACAGGATATATTTTCCCAACTAAGCTCTCAGAAAATCATGCATTAGACAGATGGCATAGAGATAAGTATTCAATGTTTATTCATTTCGGTCTTTATTCCCATTTGGGAGGAATGTGGAACGGAGAACCTGTTACGCGAGGCTATAGTGAACAAATTCAATCTTTTGGTGGAATATTTAGTGATTGGTATGCAAGGGTGGCAGATGAATTCAATCCCTCAGAATGGGATGCTGATGCAATTGTATATCTTGCAAAGCAGGCAGGAATGCGTACAATAGTCTTTACATCTAAGCATCATGATGGTTTCTGTATGTTTGAAACAAAGACTACAGAGTTTAACAGCGTAGAGGCTACACCATGTAAAAGAGATTTTGTAAAAGAACTCGCAGATGCTTGTGAAAAAGGTGGAATAAATTTCGGTCTATATTTTTCATTAATTGATTGGCATTTTCCTTATGCATATCCTATTTCTAGTCATAATGCAGACTTTATAACTTCGGAACACCATGCACTTAATATTGCACAGGTTACAGAACTTGTTACAAATTATGGAAAGATATCGGAATTATGGTTTGATATGGGTTCTTTACAGCCACAACAAAGCCGCGATCTTTATGATTTAGTTAAAAAACATCAGCCAGAGTGCATGGTTAGTGGTCGTTTGGGTAATGATTTTTATGATTTTGCTGTAATGGCTGATAATGTATTGCCAGATAATGCTTTACAAGCACCATGGCAGAGTGCAGCCTCTATGTTTAAGGAAACATGGGGTTATAGAAGTTGGCAAAAGAGAGGTGATGTGGCATTGAAAGCAGCGGAGAAGTTGAGGAGTCTGGCGAATGTTGTTTCTTCAGGAGGAAACTATCTTTTAAATATTGGACCCAATTCTGAGGGAGGAATAGTGCCTTTTGAAAGTGAAGTTTTATTAAGAAATGGAGCTTGGCTTAATAATAATGGAGAGTGTATTTATGATTGTGAAGCTTCTCCATTTAGAGAAAAATTTTCATGGGGTTGTGTGACAAGAAAACATAATTCTCTATATCTTATTTTAACAGGCGATTATCCTAAAGAAGGTAAAATTGTTCTCCCAATGTCTGGATATAAGTTAAAGAATATCAAGGGTTTAACACTTTCTTCTGGAATCAAAAATGGAAAATTGGAAATAGTAGTAAGTAGGTCACTTTATTCTGATCCAAATTATATAAGATATCTCAGATTAGACTTTGATAAAGCTATAGAGCCTATTTCATCAAATAAATCTCTTTCTGGAAGTACTGTGCTCAATAGAGGGAATGCAGTTTTGGACTATAGCTATTCATGTTTCGATTATTATAGTAATTATAAAAGTGTAATTGCTCATAATTGGAATGTCTCAAAGCGTGGAGTTAAGGAGATTGAGCTTACTTATACCAAAGATGAGATTGGCTCAATTGTCAATTTAGAGTTAGAAGGGAATAATTATGAAATAGAACTTTTACCTAGTTCTGTAATGAGTCTAAATACTAACCCAATCCCAAGAAGACAGGAATGGGTAAAATTGGAAAAAGGAATTTTTGATTGGCCTCTATCTTTACCAGAATACTTAGATACCACAAAATTAGAGTTTGTGAAGCTAGATGATAGAGAATTAAATATAAAATCTAGGCCATTTTCTAACTATGTGCTTAAAAGAAGAGTTTATTCCTCATCTCCAGGTTTGGCTCTTTTAAGAACCATTAGTACAAATGGAGTAGAGTTAGTTGTGAATGGACAGGTTCTTGCAAAATATCTTAATCCTTATGGAGTGGGGGAAAATGAGGGTTTATTTTTAGTAGAGCTTAAAAATGGAGAAAATGAGGTTTTACTTAGATCTTATAATCGTTTTGAAAAGAATGTAAACTTAGCAGTTCTAAGACCTCAGGAAAATGTTATGTACAAGACTATATATAAACTAGAAAAGCCTCAAAGAGGTAGTATTGCTAAAGTTCGTTTAACCCGAGCTCATGTTTTATCTCCACATAGTGATGGACTTTTGCATAATATTTCTATACAACTAAAATAAGTATAGTATCAAGAAAAACTCTCATTTCTTCCTTGTGCTATAGAAAAAAAGCTATATACTTGCATGTTTTATTTGTCTACATTTAAAATACTATTTGAAATAAAGGATGAAGAAATTTTACTCTATATTTTTAGCTGCAATCACAGTAAATAAATAAAAAATGGAAAGAACACTTGTAATTCTAAAACCAGGGGCTCTTCAAAGAGGCCTAGTTGGTGAAGTAATCACTAGATTTGAAAGAAGAGGTTTAAAACTAGTTGCTTTAAAAATGGTTAATCTTTCTTCGGAAATTCTTGATGTACACTATGAGCATTTAAAAGATAGACCTTTTTTCCAATGGCTTAAAGATGGTATGATGGCAGCTCCAGTAATTCTTTGTTGCTGGGAAGGACATTGTGCAGTGCAAGTTGTTAGGGATATGGCTGGTGCAACAAAAGCAAGTAAGGCAACCCCAGGCACTATTAGAGGCGATTATAGTCTTTCAGCTCAAGAAAACATTGTGCACACTTCTGACTCAATAGAAAATGCGCAAATAGAACTAGAGAGATTCTTCGTAGAAACAGACTATTGTGACTACGAATCACCTCTCGATCCATACAAATATGCTCCAGATGAGTATTAAATTATCTTGAAATTGAAGATTTCATCTTCATTAAAGATAGCTTTGATATTGGCTTCACCTGTTATTTCTAGCTTTGTGGGTGGAGCCATTTCTATTGCAAGAAAGTCTCCTATTCTAATAGATATAAGTTTAGAAGCTTGTTCTAGGGCTTCTTCTATTATTTCTTTACTTCCTTCCTTTGTATTATAAATTAAGTTTTCGTTTTGAAAAATAGAAAACTCTTTATCCTCAAAATCCAATACTAGTGGATTATATAGAGGATGGGGAAGCAGTGATGTGCGATCTGCACAAGAAGTTGTAGCTAGATCTTCTGTGCAATCACCTATATATAATAAGATACCATAACCGAAGGAATCGTAGTATCTAGAAGCAAATTTTTTTTGTACACATTTTCCAGCTTTACTAATTCTTACAAAGAGAATAGGGGAGTAATTCAATGAATTAATCCCCTCAGGTACGTAATAATCTCTATTTTCTCTTTCCCAACTAGTGTCAGGCCTACAATAGATTTTATCAGAATGCGTTTTTACTAGAATATTCATTTATTCCTGATTAAAAAGATTTGGCTCTTCACTTTCCTTTTTTTTAGATATTTTTACAGTTCCCCCTAAGGAGCTAGCAAGATTTGAAGCTTGATTTTTTATTTCTTGAGCTCCTAATGGTTTATTCTTTGCAATTTTATCAGCCCTCTTTTCTGCTTCAAATTCCTCTTTTAATCTGCTAAATTCTCGTTTTGTATCTAAGGTAAAATCACCTTGGTCAATCCAAGCGAAGTATGAAGGTTCAGAGAAGTAAACTTCTCTAGCAGTTTTACCACGATGTTTTCCAAAACTAATTACAGGTTCATCTTTGTCATTAAGTACTATTCTGCCAGCATAATCTACTGTTCTAAATCTGGTAGAAAATTTGGAAAGGAAATCAACATCATTTTTTAAGGTTTCAGGATATCTAGCAATTTGAGCTTTTAATATCTCATAAGTGGCCGTAGTATCGGCTTCTGCAGAATGGGCATTTTCTAACTCTTTATCACAGTAGAAACGGTAAGCTGCCTTTAGATTCCTTGGCTCCATAGCATGGAAGATGTTTTGTACATCCACCATTTTTGTTTTATGTAGATTTAGATCAAATTCTTTGTTTTTATATCTCCTCACTCTTTCCAACTCCTCTGCAAGTAGTGGTAGGTCAAATTTTGTTGAATTAAATCCTGCTAAATCACTGTCCTTAAGCCATTCAACTAAGTCCTCTGCAATTTCATAAAAAGTAGGACATTCTTTTAAGTCCTCATCTTTAATTCCATGGACTTCTTCTGCACTGGGGTTAATAGGCATTTGGGTATTGTTTACATAGTCCCAGGGTTTAACTCTCCAAGTTTTTATTCTCTCTTCTCCATTAGGGAAGACTTTTACAAAGCTGAGCTCAAT
Source organism: uncultured Muribaculaceae bacterium (assembly GCA_964346015.1). GTDB lineage: Bacteria > Bacteroidota > Bacteroidia > Bacteroidales > UBA932 > Cryptobacteroides. The sequence continues at coordinate 5,171 of CAYFTA010000021.1, forward strand.
AATAGCGTCCGATGCTATATTGAGCCCAGTACTTTCAATGTCAAAAAATAATAGGGGTCTATCTAGTTTTAGTTCCATATTATGCAATCATTATTGGCATTATAATTCCACAAATCCTTCCTTTTTCTTCTTCTCCCTCTGCTGGAATAATAAGTGTTGCTCTTCTGCTATCAAGAAACTTCATTTCTATCTCAGTGCTTGTCATATTTGAAAGAATATCAATAATGAATGGAGATTTGAAGCCGATGCTTAAATCATCACCCTCATATTGACAATTTACTTGCTCATGTGCTGCAATAGAAAAACCGAGATCCTGTGCAGAAACTACCATTGAACCACTAGTAAGATCTAATTTTATATGGTTTGAAGCTTTATTTGCACAAACAGCTATACGTCTAACAGTATTTAAGAATACTTGTCTATCTATTTTGAGAACATTAGTATTATTCTGAGGAATAACATCCTGGTATTGAGGATATTTTCCTACTACAAGACGGGAAATGAAAACAGTGTCGTCAAATTTGAAAACAACGTTTTTAGTATCAAAAACCAGTTCGACCATCTCTACTTCTCGACCTATAATAGATCTTAAGATAGAAGCAGGTTTTTTATGAAGAATGAAAGACGATTTTTCACTAGTTTTTACATCTGCTGCAGTAAAACAAATTAGTTTATGAGCGTCCGAAGCTACTAGATTGGTACTCTCTAAGTCTATATCGAAGAAAACACCATTCATGGCAGGTCTAATCTCATCATCTGCAGTGGCATAAACAGTACCTGCAAGACCTTCTACTAGAGTTTGAGCTGGGAATTGTACTGTTACAGCAGTGTCATCAATAGTTGCTGATTCTGGATAATCTATAGCTGGGAAATATGGTAAGATTGATTCTCCACTAGTCCAGCTACATTCGAAAGAACTCTCTCCTTTTGTAGAAATAGTTAAAGGTTGATCAGGTAATTCTTTAAGTAAATCAACCATATGTTTAGCAGGAACAGCAATTTGTCCTTCTTCATTTGCTTGCTCTACTTCAATTTCCGTTGTTAATGAGATTTCAGTATCTGAAGCTGTAATTCTTAGTTTATCTCCTTTAAGGCTAAATAAGAAATTTTCCAAAATTGGAAAAGGGGACTTTGTTGGAAGAGCTTTAGAAACAGCTAGAACACCCCTAAGTAACTCAGAACTTGATACAATTAGTTTCATATATTTATTTTTTTGTTTATTTTATATACTTCGTATACTATTGAGAACGAATTGTGCGAATTATACGCAACTAGTCTACAAATATAATAAATTTCCTATCCTTTTGGCATATAATTTGATTTTTTTTAGCCCTGGACTTCAATAAAGGGGTCTATAACTTAAAGATTTTATTATGAGTAATTTAAAAAATATGAAAAAAAGTGTTTTAATAGCAATACTTGCTACACTTGTAGGAGCTTTCTCTGTATTTTTTGGAATGAAAGCTTATTATGACAAAAATCCACAGCCTGAAAATTTGTCAGTATTGACTGACATTAATGGAACACCAGCTCAGTTCAGGACAGTTAATTTATCTTTAGATGATTATCCAGACTTTACTTATGCAGCAGAATCATCAGTTGATGCAGTTGTTTATGTAAAAGTTGTATCAAAAGGAAGTGCTAATCCGAATTCTATTTTTGATTTTTTCTTTGGCATTCCTTCTCAGCCAGGTGGTCGTGAAAGAGTGGGTAGTGGTTCAGGAGTAATTATTCGTGAAGATGGTTATATCGTAACAAATAACCATGTAATCGAAGGAGCCACTAAGATAGAGGTTACATTGAATAGCAATCAGACCTATGAGGCTAGCTTAGTAGGAGCAGACCCTGCTACAGATGTTGCACTTCTTAAGATAGATGCTAAGGGACTTCCTATTATTCCTTTTGGAGATTCAGACCAATTGCGTTTAGGAGAATGGGTTCTGGCTATTGGTAGTCCATATGATTTAAGATCTACTATTACAGCAGGAATTGTTAGTGCAAAAGGTCGCTCTATGCCAAATTATACAGGCGAATTTAAGATTGAATCATTTATTCAGACAGACGCTGCTGTAAATCCTGGAAATAGTGGTGGTGCATTAGTAGATAAAGCAGGTCGTTTAGTTGGGGTAAATACAGCTATTATTTCTCAGACAGGCTCTTTCGCAGGTTATTCTTTTGCAATTCCATCAAATATTGTAAGAAGAATTGTTTCGGATTTAATTGATTTTGGAAGTGTTAAGAGAGCCCTATTAGGAGTAACCATGACTTCTGTTAATGATAAAATCGCAGAAGAAATGAAACTTTCGTCATTAAATGGCGTATATATAGTTGAGGTTATGAAAGGTGGAGCTGCTGATAATGCTGGGATTAAAGAAAAAGACGTAATTATTGCGGTGGATTCTACTAAGATTACAACAGCATCATCATTACAGGAGGCTGTAACAAAATATTCTCCAGGTGATAAAGCAAAGCTGATTATAGTTCGTGATGGAAAAACAAAAGAAGTTCAAGTAACTTTCCAAGGAACAGAACAAGAAACTGGAACAACGGCTAGCGATGGTTCTATAGCTTTTTACGGTTCTTATATTAAGGAGGCTTCTCCAGAGACATTGAGTCGTTTAAATCTAAAATCAGGAGTTGAAATCGTATCTGTGGGGCCAGGAAAAATGAGAGAGGGTGGAGCTATGGAAGGTTTTGTTATTACTCATGTGAATGATAAATCAGTTTCTACGCCTCAAGATATATTAAATATAGCTAAGAAATCAAAGAGAGCTATTTTTATCGAAGGAAAAACTCCTGCTGGTAAACTTGCTTATTTTGGTTTCGGCATTTAAAACTTTAATAAGTATATATGAGACAATTAAAGATTACAAAATCTATTACTAATCGTGAAAGTGCTTCTTTAGATAAGTACCTACAGGAGATTGGACGCGAGGAGTTGATTACTGTTGAAGAGGAGGTGGAGCTAGCTCAACGTATTCGCAAAGGAGATCATGAAGCTCTTGAAAAATTAACAAGAGCCAATTTGAGATTCGTGGTTTCAGTTGCTAAACAGTATCAGAATCAAGGACTTAGTCTTCCTGACCTAATCAATGAAGGTAACTTAGGACTTATCAAAGCAGCAGAAAAATTTGATGAAACTAGAGGATTTAAATTTATCTCATACGCAGTATGGTGGATACGTCAGTCTATTTTACAGGCTTTAGCAGAGCAATCAAGAATTGTACGTTTGCCTTTAAATCAGGTTGGTTCTCTAAATAAAATTAATAAAGCACTTCAAAAGTTTGAGCAGGAGCATGAACGCCTGCCTTCGAGCGCCGAACTTTCAGAGATGATTGATGTGCCAAGAGAGAAAATTGCTGACACTCTAAGAGTGTCTGGTCGCCATGTTTCTGTAGATGCTCCTTTTGTAGAAGGAGAGGATAATAGTCTATTAGATGTTCTAGTAAATAATGATTCTCCAAGTGCAGATAGAGGTCTTGTAAATGAATCTCTAAATATTGAGATTGAAAGGGCTCTTTCTACTCTAGCACCAAGGGAAAGAGAGATTATTAAATCTTTCTTTGGAATTGGTTGTCAAGAGATGACTCTCGAAGAGATTGGAGAGCGTCTGGGTTTGACAAGAGAACGTGTTCGTCAGATTAAAGAAAAAGCTATTAGAAAACTAAAAAATAATTCAAGAAATAAACTTCTTAGGAGTTACTTAGGATAATTATGACACCTGAAAATTTTATTGTAAGTAAGAGTTTAGAAGCAATTAAAACTCTTTATGGAGTAGAAATGGATGCATCGGCACTTCAGGTGCAAGTAACCAGGAAAGAGTTTGAGGGAGACTACACACTTGTAGTCTTTCCTCTTCTTAAGATATCTAAACAATCCCCTGAAAATACAGGAAATGCCATTGGTGAATGGTTGAAAGAAAACACGAGGGAAATCTCTAACTATAACACAGTTAAGGGTTTCTTAAATCTCTCTTTCTCTACTGTATATTGGAACAATCTTTTTGCAGAAATTGCTGCGACAGAAGATTATGGGCAGCTTCCACCAACGGGTAAAACCATTATGGTGGAATATTCCTCACCAAATACTAATAAGCCACTGCATTTGGGGCATATTAGAAACAATCTTTTAGGATATTCTGTTGCAAAACTGTTTGAAGCTAATGGTCACAATGTTATTAAAGTCAATCTTGTAAATGATAGGGGCATACATATTTGTAAATCCATGTATGCTTGGTTGGTTTCAGGCAAGGGTGAAACTCCAGAATCATCGAGTAAGAAAGGTGACCATTTGGTTGGTGAGTATTATGTTGCTTTCAATGATATATATAAAAAGGAAGTTGAAGAACTTGTAGCAGGTGGAATGGATGAGGCAGAAGCTGAAAAGGAAGCCCCTTCTTTGAAAGCAGCTCAGGAAATGTTGCTAAAATGGGAGCAGGGAGATGAGGAGACTGTTGAGCTTTGGAAGACAATGAATGGCTGGGTCTATGAAGGTTTTGATAAGACTTATAAGGATCTAGGCATAAGTTTCGACAGGACCTATTATGAGTCAGATACTTATATACTCGGAAAGGCTCTTGTTGAACAAGGACTTGAGAAAGGAATATTTGAACAAGAAGCAGATGGTTCTGTTTGGTGCGATTTAACCGAAGAGGGTCTGGATAGAAAACTTCTTTTAAGAGGAGACGGTACTTCGGTTTATATGACTCAAGACCTTGGAACGGCTGAGCAGCGTTTTACAGAATATGATTTGGATGAGCATATTTATGTTGTTGGTAATGAGCAGAATTACCATTTTCAAGTGTTAAAATTGATTTTAGCTAAACTTGGATTTGAATGGGCTGAAGCGATTTATCACCTGTCTTATGGCATGGTTGAACTTCCAGAAGGTAAGATGAAGTCTCGTGAAGGAACTGTGGTGGACGCAGATGATTTGCTTGAGACAATGTATAATACTGCAAAGGAAACTTCGCTAGAGTTGGGCAAGATAGAAGGACTGAGTGACGATGAGCAGGACAGTTTATTCAAGATAATTAGCCTTGGAGCTTTAAAGTATTTTATTTTGAAAGTGGATCCACGTAAGACTATGCTCTTTGACCCTAAGGAGTCTATAGATTTCAATGGTAATACAGGTCCATTTATCCAATACACCCATGCTCGTATTAGGTCAATCTTAAGAAAGGCTGAAGAACAGAATATAGGACATAGTTTAGCTTCAATTAAACCTGAGTTGGAGCTAACACCACGTGAAGTTCGTATTATACAAATGCTGAACTTCTTTCCTGCCAAGATTGCAGAATCAGGAGATGCTCATTCTCCAGCTTTGATTGCTAATTATGCATATGATTTAGCTAAGGAATTCAATCAATATTACCATGAAACTCCAATTCTTCGTGAGGAAAATAGAGAACTTCTTGAGTATAGATTAATGCTTCTTGAAAAAATAGCTCAGGTACTAGTTAAAGCTATGTCAATACTTGGCATTACTCTCCCTGAGAGAATGTAAGTTATGGAAGAAAATACATATATGTTTCCGACCTCTGCTAAAGAGGTTAAGGCCTTAGGGTGGAACTACATCGACATTATCATTTTCACAGGTGATGCATTTGTAGACCACCCTTCTTTTGGTACTGCTGCAATAGCCAGATGGCTTCAAAAATATGGTTATCGCGTTGCCATAGTCCCACAACCCAATTGGAGAGACGATTTGAGAGATTTCAAAAAATTAGGAAAACCACGACTTTATTTTGCAGTTAATTCTGGTGCAATGGATTCAATGGTCAATCATTATACTGCTGCTAAACGTTTGCGTAGTAATGACGCCTATACTCCAGAAGGCAGGGCAGGACAAAGACCAGATTATGCAGTAATGGTTTATACTAAGATACTTAAGGAATTATATCCTGATGTTCCAGTTGTAATCGGAGGTATTGAAGCATCTTTAAGGCGTCTTACTCACTATGATTACTGGCAAGATAGATTAATGCCATCTATTTTAGTAGACTCAGGAGCTGATTGGTTAGTCTATGGAATGGGAGAAAGGCCTATGCTGGAGCTGACGAAAGCAATAGAAGTGGGACGCAATCATGCTGATATGCGCAAAATTCCGCAACTTGGGTTTATGATGACTGGGCGATGCAGGGTGAAAGATGCCATAGTTTTACATTCATATGAAAGATGCCTAAGAGATAAGGTTGCATTTGCGGAGAATTTCAATATTATTGAGACTCAGGCGAATATGCTCCATGCCTCTGTTTTAGTTGAGCCTATGGGCGATGGTTATGTTCAAATAAATCCACCATATCCCCCTGCGACGGAAGAGGAAATGGATTCATATTGGGATCTTCCTTTCACAAAACAACCCCATCCTCGGTATAGGGGAAAGCATATTCCTGCGTTCGAGATGATAAAATTTTCGGTAAATACGCATAGGGGCTGTTTTGGGGGTTGTAATTTCTGCACCATAGCTATGCATCAAGGTAAATTCATCCAATCAAGGTCGGAAACTTCTATAGTGAATGAAATTGCTGGATTGACAAAACTTACTGGTTTTGCTGGAAATGTTTCAGATGTGGGTGGCCCTACTGCAAATATGTATGGAATGAAAGGCGTGGATTTGGAACGTTGTTCAAGATGTAGACGAAATTCTTGCCTTTCCCCTTCGCCTTGTAAAAATCTTGATCGTTCTCATGCTCGTTTATTAAAACTATATCAGTCGATTAGTGAAATTAAGGGAGTTAGGAATATGTATATAGGTAGTGGAATTCGTTATGATTTATTCTTAAGTGAAAAAGGCTATGTGGACGAGACTTCCTATCCTTATTTGCGTGAACTAATCTTAAACCACACCTCTGGTCGTTTAAAAGTTGCTCCAGAACATACAGAAGACTCGGTGTTAAAATTAATGGCTAAGCCTTCATTTGCCCTTTTTGAAAGATTGCGTAAAGAATTTGACAATATTGTTAGGAGTGGTAAAAAGAAATGTGAGCTAGTTCCATATTTTATATCTTCCCACCCAGGTTGTAGTATGCGAGAAATGCAAAAACTTGCAGACAGGCCTTCTCTAAAGGGTTTATATATGGATCAAGTTCAAGATTTCACCCCAACCCCAATGACGACTTCATCAGTAATGTATTATACTGGACTCAATCCAAAAAACCTCGAAAAAGTCTTCGTCGAACGCGACCTAGAACGCAAAAAGCAACAAAAATCATTTTTCTTCAAAAAAAAGTGATATAGAGCCTTTGTAATCAAAAAAAATGTTCTATACTTGCATCAAATTTAGATGTATAAATATTTATTAAAGATTTTTGATTGCTATGACTACAATTCAGAAGAAGAGAGCAGTTGTGAGCTATGAGAATATGTCAGATGAGCTTGCTGCTGCATTTGCAGAAAAGTATCCAAAGGGCTTTAATGATTATCTACCAGACCTAATGAAATATCCAAAACCAAATGGAGAGTATTTCTATGCAGTTATGATAGAGTTAGAGAACGATGTCTATTTGGTTAAAATTAAGATAAAAACAGATGATATTGAGGAATTATCCAGATGGCTAGATGGCGATGAGGATGATGAGCAAGGTGATGAGGGAGATAGCTTGCCTGATGATAATATTTCAGAATATTCAGCTGGAGACGGTGATTCAGCCGATGAAGCATAATTGAAATAAGCCGGCCGTTGAGCCGGTTTTATTTTTCAAAAGATACTTGTAAAAGTCAATTTGAAAGGTTAATTTTAAGTTGAAAACTCATATAAATGAAGTCAAAACTCCTATATAATCTTTTTAAGCCTCTGAGAAAATTAACAGGAAATTGGCCTGAAAGAAATATTCTAATGGTTCTTTCTCTAGTTGTTGGTGTGGGATGTGGACTTGCTGCTGTTGTGCTTAAAAGTTCCATATCATTTATACATCATCACTTGACATCATGGTTTGATTCAGAAGCTTATAATGCTCTTTATCTCATATATCCTGGTATAGGTATGTTATTAGCAATGATTTTTGTTCGTTATTTTATTAAAGAAGATATAGGTCATGGTGTAACAAAAGTATTATTAGCTGTTTCAAAAAACGAATCAAAAATTAAGTCTCATAATATGTGGAGCTCTGTATTAGCGAGCTCTGTAACAATTGGGTTTGGAGGTTCTGTGGGAGCAGAGGCACCCATTGTCTATACTGGTGCTGCAATAGGTTCTAATGTTGGCAAATACATGGGCTTGTCATATAGAAAAATGACAATTCTACTCGGCTGTGGTGCAGCAGGAGCAGTGGCAGGTATTTTTAAAGCTCCATTAGCAGGTGTGCTTTTTACTTTGGAAATACTTTTATTTAATATTTCTATGAATGCAATGTTCCCATTGCTTTTATCAACTATTTCAGCTACAGTAGTTTCCTATATGTTTTTTGGAGGAGATCCAACTTTTGCCTGTACTCTTACTCCGTTCTCAATGGCTAATTTGCCATTTTATGTAGTTTTAGGAATTTTCTGTGCTCTCTTTTCTGTGTATTTTACAAGGACTACGCTCTGGTTGGAAGACAAAATAAAAAGTATTGAACATGTATATTTAAGATGGGGTATATCAGCACTGGCTTTAGGACTTTTGATATTCCTTTTTCCACCACTTTATGGTGAAGGTTACGAATATATCCATCAATTATTGAATGGAGTTGAAATAAACCTGGAAGGCAAGACCATTGTGTCCTTTTTTATGAATAATACTTGGTCCATTCCTCTATTTTTCCTACTTATTTTACTTCTAAAAGTATTCTCCATGTCATTCACTAATGCAGGTGGAGGAGTTGGTGGTACCTTTGGTCCTACACTTTTTGTTGGAGCATTAGTTGGTTTTGTTGTAGCAAGAACTATAAATCTATTGACAGGAGAGTTGATTTCTGTTCCTGAACAAAACTTTGTTTTAGTGGGTATGGCAGGACTTATGGCGGGAGTAATGCAAGCTCCTATGACAGCAATCTTCTTGATCGCAGAAATTTCAGGTGGTTATTCATTGCTTATTCCTTTGATTCTTACATCTACGATTTCTTATGGTATGACAAGGGCAATAGAACCTTATTCGATTTATACTAAAAGAATTGCAAAGAGGGGAGAATTATTGACTCATGATAGCGATCAAGCAGTACTTACTCTTCTAAGAACTAATGAATTAATTGAATCAGATTTTATACCTATTAAAATAGATGCTAGCCTAGGTCATTTAGTAGAGGTAGTTGCAAATTCCTCTAGGAATATTTTCCCTGTTTTAGATCGCAAAGGAAATTTCCAGGGTTATGTGTCTTTGGAAGACATTCGCAAGGATATGTTTGATGAAAGCCTATATGAAAAGAGGCATGTGTTTAATTATATGAAGACTCCACCTGCTTATGTCTATATTGATGAGAGAATGGATAGCGTGATGGATAAGTTTGAAAAGACAGAGGCTTGGAATCTTCCAGTAATAGATGAAAATAGAAAATATCTGGGCTTTGTGTCAAAGTCAAAGATTTTTTCTGCCTATAGGGAGCAATTACAAATAGTTTCACATGACTAGAATCGGTTGTCACCTGAGGCTTGTCCCGAGGAACGAAGTGACGTGGTGAACTAGACGTGAGGGTCTTCGCAAAAGTACAGTATATGAAAGAATTATATATAAAAGCCATTGCAGAGCGACTTCAAATAAAGGAGTGGCAGGTAGAGAATTGTGCTCAGCTTTTTGATGAAGGAGCAACAATCCCATTTATAAGTCGATATAGAAAGGAAAGAACAGGTGGTTTGGATGAAGTTGCTGTTGCAGAAATCAAGCATTGGACAGAGATTTACACTGAGTTTGAAAAGCGCAAGGAGACAGTTTTGACGACCATTGAGGAAGCTGGAGCATTGACTGATGAGCTAAAACAGAGGATTGAACTCAGTCTTGATCCAACAGAGGTTGAGGATTTATATTTACCGTATAAACCAAAGCGCAGGACTAAGGCTACTATTGCAAAAGAAGCTGGTTTGGAGCCATTGGCTGATTTGATGTACAATATTGAATTGACCGACCCTGAACCCGAAGCTGCTAAATATATTAATGGTCAAGTGCCTACAATTGAGGATGTGCTGGCAGGTGCAAGGGATATTATTGCAGAGCGTATCAATGAAACTGCAGAGGTGAGAGATACAGTACGTAAGATGCTTAGGACTAGGCGTATTGTTTCAAAACCAACAAAGAAAGCTTCAGAAGAAGTGGAAGCTCAAAAATATAAGAACTATTTTGAGCTCTCGGAGCCTTTAGAAAGAATTGCTGCGCACAGGCTTTTAGCAATGTTAAGGGCTGAAACAGAAGGTTATATAAGCCTAAAACTTGATGCAGATCCTGAAAAATATGGAAATAAAATTTATTACGACTTCTGCCAAGCTAGGAAATATCCAGCAAAACCTTTAGCTGAACATATCAGAATGGCAATAGATGATGCATTCAAACGCTTGCTTGAGCCATCTATATCAAATGAAGTTATAAAAGAGGCAAAAGAAAAAGCTGATATTGAGTCTATTAAAATCTTTGGAGAAAATCTTAGGCAATTACTTCTTGCACCACCAGTAGGACAGAAACGAATCTTGGCAATAGACCCTGGATTTAGGACAGGCTGTAAAGTTGTTTGTTTGGATGAACAAGGTAATCTTCTTCATAATGAAACAATATTTCCACATCCTCCTCAAAGCGAAAGAGTGAAGTCCATACAAGCAGTTTCCACTATGGCTCATGAATATGATATTGAAGTTATTGCTATTGGAAACGGAACAGCCTCACGTGAAACAGAAGATTTTATAACAAGAGTTCCACTTCCTGAAGGAGTTAAAGTCTTTACTGTGAGCGAGGATGGAGCTTCCATTTATTCTGCATCAGAAGTGGCTAGGGAGGAGTTCCCAGACCATGATGTTACTGTTAGGGGAGCTGTGTCTATTGGTAGAAGGTTAATGGACCCATTAGCAGAGCTTGTTAAGATTGATCCCAAGTCTTTGGGAATTGGTCAGTATCAACACGATGTTGACCAGAAACTACTAAAAGATCAACTCGATAATACGGTTATTAGTTGTGTTAACAATGTGGGTGTGAATCTAAACACAGCAAGCCCATATCTTTTAAGTTATGTTTCAGGTGTTGGTCCAGCATTGGCTAAAAATATAGTTGAATATAGGATTGAAAATGGCCCTTATGCTTCACGGCAGGAGTTAAATGATGTAAAAAGGCTTGGCCCTAAGGCTTTTGAGCAATGTGCAGGCTTTCTTAGAATTACGGATGCAGAAAATCCTTTGGATAATTCTGCTGTTCATCCTGAGGTTTATCATATTGTGGATAAGATGGCAAAGGATTTAAAAGTTTCGACAAAAGAACTTGTAGGTAATA
>CAYFTA010000022.1:0-15824 GCA_964346015.1 uncultured Muribaculaceae bacterium
GTTCAAGAAATGATTGAAGAACCAGTTCAAGAAAAGAGAGCTATGATTGATAAGATGACGTTACATCAACCGTGGAGAAGAGATATACCAGGTTCTCAAGTAAAAGATATTAGAAGTGCTATATCTTTGAATGATAGAGTTTTGTTCATCAATACTTTATTTAATCAGGATGCTGCTTTATTTCAAGAAACCATAACTAAACTAAATTCACTTAATACTCTAGATGAGGCATTAAATTATTTATCTGAAAAGTTCCCAGAATGGGAATTAGAATCAGAAGTGGTTTATAGGTTTATGATGGCAGTCAGAAGACGTATTACTAAATAGTTTGGAGGCGTATTACTTAAGTATGGCAGGTATATTATACATAGTACCCACACCTATTGGTAATCTTGAAGATATGACTTTCAGGGCTGTTAGAATCCTGAAAGAAGTAGATTTGATTTTAGCAGAAGATACACGAACCAGTTCAGTACTCCTAAAACATTATGATATAAATACTCGTTTACAATCTCACCATAAATTTAACGAACATAAGACTGTTTCCATTATTAAAGAGAAAATATTAGCAGGTCTGAATGTAGCTTTAATTAGTGATGCGGGCACTCCTGGTATTTCAGATCCAGGTTTTCTTTTGGTTAGGACTTGTGTCCAAGAAGGTATTGAGGTTCAGACTCTACCTGGCGCAACCGCTTTTGTTCCAGCTTTAGTCAGTTCGGGTTATCCTTGTGATAGATTTTGTTTTGAAGGTTTTCTTCCTATAAAAAAGGGAAGACAAACAAGGCTTAAAGAGCTTGCAGAGGAGACTAGAACCCTTATTATTTATGAATCGCCTTATCGTTTAGTTAAGACTCTTATCCAACTTGCTGAGTTTTTCGGTGAAGATAGAAACTGTTCAGTTTCAAGAGAAATCTCTAAAAAGTTTGAAGAGCATAGGAGGGGAACCCTGCTTGAAATTGCCCAATGGTATACAGAGCATGAACCAAAGGGAGAAATTGTAATTATTGTTGAAGGATTTGACAATAAGAAAAAGAAAAAAGAACAAAAAAGATAAAAACTTTCTTTCTAATCTTGTTTTAGAATCACCTCTTTATAATATTTGCTTTATAATTAGAATTGGTGATGGGAGAAGAGAGGAAAAAAAAGAGGACAGTGTCTTCTTCATTTTTAACTGGGGTGGTAGCCCTAGTTTTTTTGGCAATAGGTTATCAAACAGCGCTATTTGTTCATCATGCAGCAGGTCTAAAACTTCTTAGTAATGTTGATGAACCAGATACTGTTTTTATTTATTTAGATTCAGCTTCCTTGTCATATAATCAGAGTTTACAAAATCTTGCAGGAGAAAACTTCACTCAACATTCTGTTTCCAAAAGTCGAGTAGTCAGGAAATCATCGAATCATTCTTCTAAAGCAAAAGAAGTTGTAGCATCTCACCCTAAAAGAAAAATAGAAAGTTTTAAGTTTAATCCTAATACAGCCTCAGTGGATGATCTAGTTCGTTTAGGTTTTTCTCTAAAACAGGCAAGTTCAATAGATAATTATAGGAAAAAGGGAGGTAAGTTTCGAAGAAAATCTGATTTCGCTAAATCCTATGTAGTTCCAGATTCTGTTTATAAACGTCTAGAAGCCTATATTGATATTCCATTAATAGATTTAAATTTAGCCGACTCAGCAGACTTTGACACATTGCCTGGAATTGGTGGTTATTTTGCAGCAAAAATGGTACAACATCGTAAGGCCTTGGGTGGTTATTCTTACAAAGAACAGCTCATGGATATTTACAATTTTGATAAAGAGAAATTCGATAAACTATCAGATTTAATTTGTATCTCAGAGGATTCTATGCGTGCTTATCAGCTTTGGACTTTACCAATAGATTCACTTCGTTTGCATCCTTATATTAAAGATTATACGACAGCTCGAGCTATAATTCTCTTTCGTGAAAATAATCCTAAATCAAGCTGGACAATAAAAAATCTCAGCGACGCTGGAATTTTAGCTCCAGAATACGCTGAGAAGTTATCAAGATGTCTTATTGTTAATCCTTAACAATAAGATTTAGTCTTTAGTTTGAGCAATAGCTTCTCTAATTTTAGCTTCTATCTCATCTGCTAATTCAATATTGTCATTTAGAAGAGTTTTAACAGCCTCACGACCTTGAGCTAATCTATTATCCCCGTAGCTATACCAAGAACCACTCTTTTTAATAATATCAAATTCAACCCCTAGGTCGATGATTTCACCTACCTTTGATATACCCTCACCAAAAACTATATCAAATTCTGCATTTTTGAAAGGTGGAGCTAATTTGTTTTTAACTATTTTAACTCTTGTACGGTTTCCTAGTGCTTCACTTCCATCTTTAATCTGTGTGCTTCTTCTAACGTCTACACGGACTGAAGAATAGAATTTTAGTGCATTACCTCCAGTAGTAGTCTCTGGATTTCCAAACATAATACCAATTTTGTCACGAAGCTGATTTATAAAAATACAGCAAGTATTTGTTTTGCTAATATTCGCTGTGAGCTTTCTTAATGCTTGACTCATCAACCTTGCTTGTAGTCCCATCTTAGAGTCACCCATCTCTCCTTCAATCTCAGCCTTTGGAGTTAAGGCTGCAACAGAGTCTATAACAATAATATCAATCGCTCCAGAACGAATAAGATTATCTGTAATCTCTAAAGCTTGCTCTCCATTGTCTGGTTGAGATATTAATAATGTCTCTAAATCTACTCCTAGGTTTTTTGCATACGTTCTGTCAAAAGCATGTTCTGCGTCAATAATGGCAGCAATACCACCTTGCTTTTGAGCCTCTGCAATCGCATGGATTGCTAAAGTTGTCTTACCACTTGACTCTGGACCATAGATCTCAATAACCCTTCCTCTAGGATAACCACCTATTCCAAGTGCGTGGTCAAGAGCAATTGAACCACTTGGGATAACAGATACATCAAACTTTGGCTGATCACCCAACTTCATAATAGTACCTTTTCCATAATCTTTTTCAATCTTGTCAATCGTTGCTTGCAAGGCCTTAAGTTTTGCTGCATTAATTTCGGTACTTCCCTTATCTACTTCTTTAGCCATAAAAAAATTAATTAAATGTTAAACATTAACAACAAAGTTATACAAAAAAACCGACACTTTATGCACAATTTTGTTAATTTTGCATCATATAAATATAAAGAAATTTCATGAAAATAAAACTCCTTGGAAAAAACCTTAAAGAGCTTCAACTTCTTGTAAAAGAAGCTGGACTTCCACGTTTTACTGCAAAGCAGATAGCAGATTGGATATATGTAAAAAAAGTTAGAACTATTGATGAAATGACTAATTTATCCAAAGATGCAAGGGCTTTATTGTCAGAAAAGTACGAAGTGGGAGTTAATGAATGGACTTATGTTCAGACTTCGAAGGATGGAACAAAAAAATATCTTTTTCCTCCAGTTGAAGCCGTAATGATACCAGATGGTGATAGAGCTACTTTATGTGTTTCTTCGCAGGCTGGATGTAAGATGAATTGTAGTTTCTGTATGACAGGTAGACAAGGTTTTCATGGAAATTTGACAGTTACGGATATAATTTCACAGTTTATTGCAATTGAAGAATCAGATAGATTAACAAATGCCGTTTTTATGGGTATGGGAGAACCTTTGGATAACTATGAAAATGTGATGCGAGCTATTGAGATTTTAACAGCAGATTGGGGATTTGCATGGAGTCCCAAGCGTATAACTGTTTCAACCATCGGTGTTTTGCCTAATCTTAAACGCTTTTTGGATGAAAGCAAATGTCATTTAGCTATAAGTGTGCATAGTCCTTTTTCAGAAGAAAGATTGTCAATAATGCCAGTAGAAAAAGCCTATCCTTTGTCAGAAATAATAGATCTTATAAAACAGTATGATTTTTCTGGACAAAGAAGGGTGAGTTTTGAATATACTATGTTCGCTAGATTTAATGATACAAAAAGGCATGCAGATGCTTTATTTAGACTGTTAAAAGGTTTAGAATGTAGAGTGAATCTTATTCGCTATCACAAAATCCCTGATTTTCCGTATGAATCTTCTCCTGATTTTATAATTGAGCAGTTTCAACAGAGATTAAATAATTTGGGAATAATTACAACTATTAGATCTTCCAGGGGTGAAGATATTTTAGCTGCCTGTGGGATGCTGGCAGGAGAGCATAATAAAAAATAAACGAATAAAATATGAGATTCTTATCATTCTTAGTTTTAGTAATTTTTTCTTTCTCTAGTGGGATTTCTTTAGCTGCTAAAGGCATTGATCCAGAAGCAGATACGGTTTCTATTGCCAAGGTAAGGAAAAAGATGGATGAAATTAGGAAACATCGTCCAACTGTAGGTCTTGTTTTAAGTGGTGGGGGAGCAAAAGGTGCTGCACATGTGGGTGTTTTACAATATCTTGAGTCGCTGCAAATACCTGTCGATTTAGTTGTTGGTACAAGTATGGGTGGTCTAATAGGGGGCTTATATGCGTTAGGGTATGAGGTAAGCGAAATAGATTCCTTGCTAATCAATATGAATTGGAGGATGGCATTAAGTGATAAAGTTCCAAGAAATTATATTTCTTATAAAGAGGCGAAATATAAAGAGAAATATTTATTGGCTATTCCTTTCCATCATGCAAAGTCTCCTAGATCAAGGGATTATTATGATATAAGAGAGGTAACAATAGATAAAGTGAAAGATAAAGCGCAATTTGACATTGGCGCAGGAGGGCAAGATGCAACGGATCTTTTGAAAAATAATCTATTGAGAAGTTTGCCTTCTGGCTATATAAGAGGGCAGAATATTAATAATATCCTAAGCTCACTTACTGTAGCCTATCAGGATTCTATGGACTTTGTAGATTTGCCAGTTCCTTTTGCTTGTGTTGCAGCAGATTTGGTAAGTGGAAAAGAAAAATTTTGGCATAGTGGCCAGATTAAACATGCAATGCGTTCTACAATGTCAATTCCAGGTATGTTCACCCCAGTAAAAGTGGATGGTATGGTCTTAGTCGATGGAGGAATGAGGGATAATTATCCCACCACTTTAGCAAAGAAAATGGGTGCTGATATCATAATTGGTGTAGAATTATCTGATAGCCCAAAATCTTACGATGAAATAAATAATATTGGGGATATTTTAATACAAGGAATTGAAATGTTGGGAAAGGATTCTTTTGAAAAAAATATTTTAGTTCCAAATGTTACCATAAAACCAAACCTTGAAGGCTATAACATGCTTAGTTTTGATACGGCAAGTATTGATACTATAATTACAAGAGGATATGAAGCAGCTGTAGCTCAGGATTCTTTATTAAATCTAGTCAAAAGAAATTTAGGACCTAATCGTTATTATTGCTCAGAGCCTAAACCAAAGGCTATTGATATAGGAAAAGATTCAGTAATGCTAAATCAGATTTACATCTCGACTGTAACTTCTCGAGAGGCGGTTTCTCTACTAAAAAGGATGGATATTAAATCTGAGACAAAGGTCACGAGGACTATGATAGAGCATGAAATTGCAAAAATCTTTGGAACTAATGCTTATAGCTCTGTTAATTACGAATTGCTTGGTCAGGAAGAACCCTATGATTTACATATTGAATGTAGAAGGGGACCAGCTCATCAATTGGGTGTGGGCTTACGCGCTGATACAGAAGAAATTGTTTCAATTCTTATAAATGTAGGATTTTTTACTAGAAGACTTCATGGCTCATCTTTTAATTTTACTACAAGATTCAGTGCTAATCCTTATTTTGAGTTTCTATATTCTTATGATGGAATGAAAATGCCAACTCTTAATGCTATGGCATCTACGCGTTATGTAGATATGGGACTTTGGGGTATAGGTGGAAGTAAAGCCAAAATGAGTTTCTTTAATGCTCGTCAAGAAGTATTTTTTTCTAATATTAAGTGGTCATATTTTGATATGAAAGCAGGTTTAAGAAATGACTATTTTAATATGCGCTCATTTTATTCATTAACCCCAGCAGAGTATGATTTAAGACATAATGATTTTATCAGTCTTTTCTGTGATGCAAGAGCTGATACTTTTGATAATGGATATTTTCCGACAATGGGTTTTACAGCAGGTTTCTCTTATGCTTGGACATTTGTTGATTTTCCTACACAGTTTAAGAATTTCCATGCGACGCAGGTGGATGCAAAAGTAGTTGTTCCAGCTGGTGAAATATTTGCATTTATTCCATCTTTCAATTTCCGTTTCCTTTTTGGAGACTCAGCACCACTACCATATCTAAATGGTATGGGTGGCTCGATGCCAGGTAGGTATGTTAGCCAGCAAATCCCTTTTTATGGTTTTAGTAATATAGCTATTATGAATAGGATATTGACCACATTTAGAACTGACCTTAGATTTAATGTGGCCAAAAACCATTATATAACTGGTATATTCAATTATGCTAGAGATAGTGATACTTTTAAAACCTATTTACAAGGAAATAACACTTATGGTGCTGCAATTGAGTATTCTTATAATACTTTCTTTGGACCTATATCAGCTAATTTGCATTGGTCTAGTTTAACAGAAAAAGTGGGTTTTTATGTTGGTATAGGCTATAATTTCTAAAATTTTACGGATGAAAGAGAAAATTCTTAATCGATATAGAAAGCTTTGCTCTGTTAGAGAATATGCTAGTTCCGACATTTTTTCAAAGGCTATTAAGGCCTTAGATGGGGATATAAAAGCTGCAGAAGAAATTGTGCAAACTCTAATTGAAGAAAAGTTCATAGATGATTTTCGATATGCTAGTGCCTATGCACGAGATAAGTCTTCTATTGCAGGTTGGGGAAGTACTAAGATTCGTTATATGCTGGGTATGAAAGGAATAAATAAGTCGATTATTGATTCTGCTTTAGGGGAAATAGATAAAGAAAAAGCATCTCTAAGATTAGAGAAGCTTCTTGAAATAAAATTTAAGTCTCTTAAAAATGACCCTGATTGCAAACAAAAATTGATTCGCTACGGCCTAAGTCGAGGCTATAGTTATGAGGATATTCAACCTATAATTTCTCAGCTAGAATCTAAAGCGAAATAATTGTACTTTTACAGAGTAGAAAGAAAAGTAGTAACGTTGTGTTCGATGCGAGAGAGTATGTTCTGAGTTTCTACTTTTTGGAACTTATCACCTGTGATATTTTCATATAATTCTATATATCGCTCAGTAATACTGTTTACAATCTCTGGAGTCATGGTTGGGACTTTTTGACCTGTGTGACCTTGAAACCCATTGGCCATTAACCATTCTCTTACAAACTCTTTAGAAAGTTGTTTTTGTTTCTTGCCAGAAGCTAATCTTTCCTCATAACCTTCAGCATAGAAATATCTAGAAGAATCTGGAGTGTGAATCTCATCCATTAGATAAATAACTCCATTTTTCTTTCCAAATTCATATTTTGTATCAACTAATATAAGGCCCATTTTTGCAGCAATCTCAGTGCCTCTTTGAAAAATAGCTCTTGTGTATTCTTCAAGTTTCTCATAATCTTCTTTGGATACAATACCTTGGGCAATTATTTCTTCTTTTGAAATATCCTCATCATGACCTTCTGATGCCTTTGTTGTAGGTGTTATAATAGGCTTTGGAAACTTTTGATTTTCAACCATTCCTTCAGGCATTTCAACTCCACATATTGTTCGTTTTCCTTCTTTATATTCTCTCCATGCATGACCAGAAAGATAGCCTCTAATGACCATTTCCACCTTAAATGGATCACATTTATGACCAATAGTAACCATAGGGTCAGGTGTGCCTATTTTCCAATTGGGAAGTATGTCTTCTGTAGCATCAAGAAATTTCGCTGCAATTTGATTTAATACTTGTCCCTTATAAGGAATCCCTTCAGGAAGTACAACATCAAAGGCAGAAATCCTGTCAGAAACCACCATTACTAAATAATCTTCACCTATACTGTAAACATCTCTCACCTTGCCTACATATTTAGCAGTTTGGCCTGGAAACTTAAAATCAGTTGAAACAATTGCTTTCATTTTTAGATAGTTTTATATTTGGTCCTCGTAAAGGTAGAAAAATTCATTGATAATCTTTAAGTTTTAGACGATATTTGGCACTACCAAAATTTCGAAAATAATACATATTTCTAAACTCTGAACTAGTTGGGAATGGTTTTTTCTTAATGGCTCTTCTTTCCCAGCTCGTTGGAGATATTATAAAATCAACAGCCTCTTTATCTTTTTCTCTTTTGAACCCCAGCTTTTTGTAAACATCTCCATTTGACCATTCAAGGTCGGCATAGGACATAATATCATCTGGCTTCACTTCCTTGATAAATGCATTGAGTAGCTTCCCCATGCCTCCTGATATTCTTATATTCGGAAGAGAAGCATATCTAACCCATTCATATGACCTTATAATTTCTCCTTCTTTTTTCCACTTTCGCGCACCTGAAAATTCAGCCACTGCAATTAGGCTACCTGGATTAGGTCTGCTTGAATTGAGTTTATCCAGTGCTATATGTCCAGTATATCTTTTTAGAAAAAGTCCGTAGCTATATTTAGAAACAGCAGACCCATAACTATGATTCTCATCCATGAACGATGTCGCCGTTATTTTGTCAATTCTTTTTACTTCGCAATTGCGTGCGTAGATAGGAATATGCTTTTCCAAATGTGATAGAATTCTTTTTTGAAAAACTGTGGTAGCTCTCCTCCATCGATCTTCAGTAATAATGATGACGTTGTCGAGTGAGTCAATGAATTTTTTATAATGCTCCTGTTTTTCTATTGCATCAACGTGGCATATTGCATTTATTGCAATGGGAAGAAGAAAAATCTCATGCTCAAAGCCTCTGTAATGAAAATACTTTATCTCACCATTAGTTTTAATGATGTAGTCAATCTTTTTTTCAGATAAAAACTTAGCTATTTCATTAAAGAAACCATTCATTTTATATGAAGATTTAGTCTCGCATAGCAAATATAAGTACTGTTTTTATAATGACAAATTTAAGATTTCCTTAATTAATGATTTTGATTTATCTTTGTAATCTCTTTTGTTAAAATATCCAAAACTGATGAAGATTACACACAATATACTTTTATTAATTTTATTAGTATTTACATTCTCATGTAAATTTAGCCAAACACAAGAAATAGTTGAAGATTTTATTGAAGAAGAAATAGAGCCACATCTTTATGGTTTTCAACCTGATACACTTAAAAAAGTTGAAGGAAAGGTAGCAAAAGGACAATTCTTTTCAGTTTTAATGGGAAAGCTTGGTCTTGAGCACCATGAATCTCATGCACTTACACAAGCTTGTGACTCAGTTTTTAATTTAAGAAATATAAGAGTAGGTAATGCCTATGAAGCTTATTATCCGTTTGCAGATAGTCTTTCAAATGTGGACACCACAAAACCTCAATATTTTGTCTATCAGCAAGATAAGATTAACTATCTAGTACTAGATTGTCGTCCACCATACAATGCTTACAATGTTTCCAAACCAGTTAATCTTGAGAAAAAGATTGCTGATGTTGAGATTAATTCTTCACTTTGGAATGATATGATTGCAGCAGGGGTTTCTCCTCTTTTAATAGTTTCTTTATCGGATATTTATGCTTGGACAGTAGACTTTTTTGGTTTACAGAAAGGGGATAGATTCAGGGTTATGTATGAGCAGCAAGTTTGTGATGAGGAAGTTATTGCAATTGACACTATTCGTTATGCTGTTTTTACAAGTGGACGTGACACTATCCCTGCTATTATGTTTGATCAAGGGGATGGTGGTAATATTTATTGGAATGAAAAAGGGGAGAGTATGAGGAAGGCCTTTTTAAAGGCGCCTTTGAAGTTTTCGAGGGTTAGTTCAGGTTTTTCTTATTCAAGGAGACACCCAGTCACAGGGCAGAGAAGGCCACATACGGGTGTGGATTATGCAGCACCCAGAGGTACTCCAGTTATGTCAATTGGTGACGGAAAGGTGATTGCTGCTGGTTATGGAGTTTGTGGGTCTCATGGGGGACATGCAGTGAAGATTAGGCATAATTCAGTTTATACAACGGCTTATCTCCATCTTTCAAGATATGCTTCTGGAATAAAAGCAGGAACTCGTGTTAGACAAGGGCAGGTTATAGGTTATGTGGGTTCGTCTGGAAGAAGTACAGGCCCACATCTAGACTTTAGAGTCTGGATGAATGGTAGTCCTATTAACCCGTTAAAGATGAAGTCGCCACCAGCAGAACCTTTGAAGGAAGAAAATCGTGCAGTTTTTGATAGTGTGGCTTTAATTCTTAAAACCACACTAGACTCGTTAACTAACGAGTCTAAATAATTACTTAACTAAATCGCAGAGAAGAGTGGCACTGGTGCAGGAATGAACTTTCACAAGGGCGTAGTCACCTGTTTTGTAAGACCCAGCAGGGAAAACACACATCTTATTATTTGAAGCTCGCCCACAGAGTTCCTCAGGATTCCTTTTAGATGGGCCTTCCACAAGCACTTTGTAAGTTTTTCCAACATCTTTCTCATTACTTTCCAAACTCTTTCGACCCTGAAGTTCAATGATTTCACTAAGACGTTTAGTTTTTACCTCATAAGGAATATCATCTGGATATCTTCTATAAGCTAGTGTGCCTGGACGCTCTGAATATGCAAACATAAAGGCAGAGTCAAAACCAACTATTTCCATAAGACTAAGAGTGTCTTGATGGTCTTGTTCAGTTTCTCCACAAAAGCCAGCAATCACATCGGTTGTAAGTCCACAGTTAGGCATTACACTACGAATTTTCTCCACTCTTTCAAGATACCACTCTCTATCATATTTACGACGCATTTTTTTAAGCATATTACTACTTCCACTTTGGACAGGAAGATGTATGTGCTTGCATATATTTTCATGTTTTGCCATGGTATCAATTACATCGTCAGAAATATCTTTTGGATGAGATGTTGAAAATCTAATCCTCAATTCTGGACTTATAAGAGCAACTTGCTCAAGTAATTGTGAGAAATTCATAGAGTATTCTCCATCTATCCAGTTATAAGAGTCCACATTTTGCCCAAGGAGGGTAACTTCTTTATAACCATTAGCAAAGAGTTCTTTCGCTTCACGTATAATACTTTCTGGATTGCGACTTCTTTCAACACCTCTTGTATAAGGAACGACACAGTAAGAGCACACATTATTACAGCCTCTCATTATGGATATAAAAGCAGAAACTCCATTTTTATCCAAACGTACAGGAGAAATTTCTGCATAAGTTTCTTCATGAGAAAGAATCACATCTATTTGTGGACTTGAGAGCTGAAGATTTTCTAATAAAATGGGAAGGGAGCGATAGGAATCAGGTCCAACGACTAAGTCAATAGTTTCATCTTCAATAAGTTCATCTTTAAGTCTTTGTGCCATACAACCCACAATTCCCACGATTATATCAGGTCTTTTTCTTTTTTGAAGTTTGAAATATTCAATTCTGCCCCAAACTCTTTGTTCGGCATTTTCTCTTATAGAGCAAGTATTAGCTAAAATTAAGTCAGCTTTCTCTATATCTTCTGTTAAGGTATAGCCAATATCTTGAAGAATTGATAGAATTACTTCGCTATCATTCACATTCATCTGGCATCCATAAGTCTCTATATAAACTTTTTTCATTCTTTTACATTTTCAACTCTGCAAAGATAGAACATTTTAGTGAATATATTTTTTTTACTTATATTTGCACTTACGTAAAAGCATAAATTTTTTATGAAAACGAAAAGATTTTTTTCTAAAATATGGGTATTGATTGCTGTGGTGGCATCTTTAGGTCTAAGTTCATGTGCAAAATTTAAACAAATTAGACCGACTTCAATAGACATAACAGAGATTAAGCCTCATAGTTTTAGAAGTTTTGGTATAAAGCTTGATGTAGGTGTAAATAATCCTGCTTCTCAGTTGAAATTTACTGAAACATTAGGGACAATTTATTATAGTGGAGAAGAGATTGGGACATTGACAGTGGACCCATTTATTTTTGAGGGGCGTAAAGAGTCTATTTTCCCGTTGCAACTTAATGTGAATCTGATAAGTGGCTTTCAAGTTTTGAAGTTACTTAACGCTTTGAGAGATTCTGTAGAAATGGAAAAAATTACTCTTGATATCTCTACTAAAGCAAGGTTAAAATGTGGTATATCTAAAAGGATGGAATATAAAGGCCTGCCTGCTTCTGCAGTTGTTGAACGTATGAAGCCACTATTAGAAGCAAAAATTAATAAATTATGAAAAATAAATTAGGCATATTTTTGGGTTTTTGTTTGATGCTAATTCAAGCAGAATACAGTTTTGCTCATATAGAGCCAATTGACACTACTTCAATTGTGAGTTATGAAGCAGAAGTTATGATAGATGAGAATTTATCAGGAGTGGATATTCTAAGATTAGTAAATGTACAACAAACTCCTGCCATGGAGAAGGCTTTGCGCAATCATATAAGGACGAATGCAGATAAACAAATTTCAGGATATAGAGTAACAATTTATTATGACAATAAACAATCAGCTAGAACTGAATCTGCTGAAGTTTTTAATAGATTTTTAGCTAGATATAAAGGTATACCAGCCTATAGAACTTATTCCAATCCGTATTTTAAGGTTACTATAGGTGATTTTAGGACAAAGTCCGAAGCTCATGAAATTCTAGAAATGATTAAAGGAACTTTTCCTAAATCATTTATTGTAGGAGAGTTTATCAATTATCCATCAGTTCAAAGAAAAGAGATTGAATTAGTGGATGAGACATTGTATAAATCTCCAATAGAGATTTTTTAATAAAGTTTTCTAATTTATGTTAAAGCAAGTACAAAATCTAGTTCAGACTCAAAAGCTCTCTCCACTTCAAATTCAAACTATTAAATTGATTGAATTGCCGATTCAGGAGTTAGAGCAAAGAATTCGTAAGGAACTTGAGGAAAATCCTGTTCTAGAGGAAGATACTACAAGAGATGAATTAGAAGAGCCAAGGGAGGTTTCTTTATCTGATTATAAAGACGACGATCCAACACCCTTGTATTTGCGCAATCAGCGACTTTATAATAAATATGATGAGCGTCCTCAGTATTCAACATTTTCTGTGAGAGAGAGCTTTACTCAAAACTTATTAGAGCAACTTGGATATAGGAATTTATCAGAATTTGAATATTCTATAGCTGCATTTATAGTGGGAAGCTTAGATGATGATGGATATTTAAGAAGAAGCATAGATAATTTAGTAGACGATTTAGCATTCAGGGCTGGCATTGAAACAGATGAAGAAACTGTCTTAAAGATGCTAAAGGTAGTTCAAGAGTTTGAGCCAACAGGTGTCGGAGCCAGGGATTTACAGGAATGTTTATTGCTTCAAATTCGACAAAAAAAGAGAACACCAGAGGTGGAACTTGCTGAAAATATTCTTACAAATTATTTCAAAGAGTTTACAAGTAAGCATTATCAAAAAATAATGACGAGATTAAATTTGACTCAAGAAGAATTAAAAGCAGGTATTGATAAGATTCTAAAATTAAATCCAGCTCCTGGTGGGCAAATAGATGATACCTATAGTGAAAGAACTCAACAAATTATACCTGATTTTTATTTGGAATTAAGGGATGGTGAGTTAATTCTTAGTATGCCTCGTCAGTCGACTCCAGAACTAAGAGTTAATAGGAAATATGCAAATATATTGTTGAGTGCTTCATCTACTTCTGATAGGGAACAAAAGGAAGCAGTAACTTTTGTTAAGAAAAAACTAGATTCTGCAAAATGGTTTGTTGAAGCTATTAAACAACGCCATAACACTCTTCAAACCACGATGCAAGCTATTATCGACTATCAAGAAGAGTATTTTTATGATGGAGATGAGACTAATCTTCGTCCGATGGTGTTGAAAGATATTGCAGAAATGACGGGTTTTGATATTTCCACCATTTCTCGTGTAGTAAATAGCAAATATATAGAGACTCATTTTGGTATATATTCCCTCAAATATTTCTTCTCTGAAGGAATGCTAACTCAGGATGGAGAAGAGGTTTCAACAAGAGAGTTGAAAATGGCCTTACAGGAAGTAGTAGATGCAGAGGATAAAATGAATCCTTTAACTGATGATGCTCTTGTTACAGAGATGGAAGCAAGGGGATACAAAGTAGCCCGAAGGACAATAGCTAAATATAGAAGCCAATTAGGAATACCAAAGGCCAGCTTAAGGAAAGAATTATAACTAGTCTTTCTTACAGCCGTATGCAAGATCACCAGCATCTCCTAAACCAGGAACAATGTACGAACGGCTAGTTAGTTCCTCATCGATTGCAGCAACCCAAAGTGTAACATCCTCACCACTTAGATTTTTCTTAAGATATTCAACTGCAAAAGCACTAGAAATTGGACAGACTAGATGGGTGTGTTCAGGCTTACCTTCTTCACAAAGTTTTCTAAAAGTCAATACTAGAGAAGAACCTGTAGCAAGCATTGTATCAGCTAGGATTAAAGTTTTACCAGTCAATGATGGAGTGCTAGCATATTCTATATCGATATGAAAATCTTCTCCTTTATCATATTTTCTATATGCAGCCACAAAGGCATTTTGAGCATTGTCAAAATAGTTTAATATTCCCTGATGTAAAGGAAGACCAGCTCTTAGGATAGTTGCAGCCACAATTTGATTGTCATATGTGGGAATGGTCGATATACCAAGAGGAGTTATAACATCTTTCTTAGAGTATTTCAAAGTTTTGCTAATTTCATAAGCGAATAATTCTCCTAATCTCTCAAGGTTGCGACGAAATCTCATACTATCTTTTTGTATTGTTTTATCACGAATTTGAGCCACGAAGGTGTTGAGAATAGAGTTCTGCTCTCCAAGATTTATAACTTGCATACTATGAAAATTTAATGACTCTTAAAAATTATCAAAGAAATACTTTACGTAAATCATACAAATATATCTTTATTTCTTCTGAAGACAAAATTTTCTAGTCTGAATTTTATTGGAAAGTTCTATAATCTTCAGTCTAATTATATTGAACTTAAAATTTGTTTGCAATTCACAGTTTCTTCATCTGCAAAACTATAATAACTACCATCGGCAATAATTACATGATCTACTAGACTTATATCCAAGATGCTAGCTCCACGTCTAAGTGATTCTGTCATAATTATATCACCTTTACTTGGTTTTGGATTGCCAGAAGGGTGATTATGTACAAGTATGATTCCATCAGCCTTCTTCTCAAGTGCTTTTCTAAGTATACCCTGAGTATCCATACTGGTGTTTGTGAGGCTACCACTAGTTATTTTATTTATACTGATTAAATTTTTAGCTCTATTTAGAAAAAGCACCCAACACTCTTCATGGTCAAGCCCTATTAATCTTTGAAACATTAATCGATAGACAATGTCTGGACTAGTTACGCTAGTGTCATTAGGTCTCAAGAGTTCTGCAGAATATCTAGTACCTAATTCGAATGCTGCAGCTATCGTCACAGCTTTGCTAGGCCCTATTCCATCCACTGTGCGCATTGCGTCTATGCTCATAGATGCTAGATTTGTAAGCTGTCCATCTGCTTTCGATAGGAGCTCCTGGGCTATCCTAATAACATTTTTCCCGTCTCTACCTGTTCGTAGTAGGATTGCTAATAGTTCAGAGTTAGAAAGAGACTTTGCTCCTTTTTTTAACATCTTCTCCCTCGGTCTCTCGTCACGGCAAAGTTCTTTAATTTTCATGCTTAGCTGATTTATATTTTTATTTGTAAGCATGAAAATTAAAGAACGTCTCAACCCCCTGCACCCCCTTTAGGGGGATTAGGTGCCATAGCTGGTTCAATTTTC
>CAYFTA010000023.1:0-15779 GCA_964346015.1 uncultured Muribaculaceae bacterium
TTTTTCGGCCATTTTTTATTGATTAATTAAATTTCGCCACAATTTTACGAATTTTAAAGGGAATAAGCAATTAAAAAAGCTGTTCTAAACGTATTTATTTAGAATAAACTTCCTTCATCAGGATTTGTATAATCTATTCCAAGATGTTTATAAGCTAGTTCTGTTACTTCCCTACCCCTAGGCGTTCTTATAATAAATCCCTCTTTAATTAAAAAAGGTTCATAAACTTCCTCTAATGTACCTTGTTCCTCCCCTATTGCTGTAGCAATAGTGTTTGCTCCTACAGGACCACCTTTAAATTTACTTATTATAGTCCTAAGTATCTTATTATCTACAGCATCTAATCCCCTCTTATCTATATGTAAGGCATCAAGCGCATATTTTGAAATTTTTAAATCAATCTTTCCATCTCCAACAACCTGAGCGAAATCCCTTACTCTACGTAATAAAGAATTAGCAATACGTGGAGTCCCACGGCTTCTTAAAGCTATTTCTAAAGCTGCATCCTCTTCAATTGGAATTTGTAAAATAGATGCAGACCTTTTTACTATTTTTACTAGCGTGAGAGTGTCATAATATTCCATAGCGCAAGTAATTCCAAACCTTGCTCTTAATGGAGACGTTAGTAAACCACTTCTTGTAGTAGCCCCAACAAGAGTAAAAGGATTGAGCGCTATCCTTACAGAGCGCGCTCCAGGGCCTTTATCAATCATAATATCAATCACAAAATCCTCCATTGCAGAATATAGATATTCTTCAACCACTGGAGAAAGTCTATGGATTTCATCAATAAATAATACATCTCCTGGTCCAAGTGATGTCAATAAACCAGCTAAGTCACCTGGTTTATCCAAAATAGGACCAGAAGTAACCTTCATATTAGTTTTAAGCTCATTAGCTATTATATGCGCCAAAGTAGTTTTACCTAAACCTGGAGGGCCATGAAAAAGAACATGATCAAGGGCATCTCCTCTCATCTTTGCCGCAGCAACGAATATTTTAAGATTTGAAATAATTTTATCTTGACCTGAAAACTCTTCTAATTCCTGTGGTCTGATAATTCCATCGAATTCTCTATCTTTGTCCTCATTAATATCGCGAGGATTAAAATTTTTCTCTGTCATGTCATCAAAATAATAATATACAAATATAGATATTTAAATATAATATGATGATTATTATAGTGCTGTTAATATGTTAAAAATCTATTTAAGTAATTAGTAATCAATATATTAATAAATATAAAAATGTTGATAATTCTTTAATTTAAGTGCTGATAAAAATTAATAAAAATATTTTGAAATTAAATAATAATTCAGCTTATATAAAAATTTTAGATTTGCTAATTTAGTTATTAAAAGTTTCAAACAGGTTTATCAACAGGTTTTCAACCAAATTTTTAATAAAATGTTAATAAGTTTTAATTCAACAAATAAAATAATTTCTTCTTTATCTAAGGGAGAAGATATATATTGTTATGGACTTTTTTTAAGTGCTAGGTGGTTTGTTATCTCAGGAGTAGAACACAAAGGTATTCAATTAATAATATTACCTAATAAAGAAGCAGCAGAATATTGTGCAGCAGATTTATATAATTTAATAGAAGGAGATAATGTATTTTTTTTACCTGATTCAGGTAAAAATATTCAAAGAAGTAATTATAAGGCTACACTTAATGTACAAAGGACTGCAGCTATTGCAGAAATTATGAATTATTCAGGTATTAAACCTTTATATCTAATTACTTATCCTGCAGCGTTAGAGGAAAATATTCCAGATATTAAAAATGTAAAAAAAACAGTATTAAAATTAAGTGTAGGTAATGAAATAAGTCATCAATCAATAATTGAAATTTTATTTAATCAAGGTTTTGAAAGAGTAGATTTTGTTGGGGAACCAGGACAATTTGCCGTTAGAGGAGCTTTAGTTGATATATTTTCTTATTCATATAACAATCCTTTTCGTATTTCATTTTTTGGAGATGAAATAGATTCAATAAATGTTTTTGATTCTAATACTCAACTTTCTATTGAGAAAAAAGAAAATGTAGATATTTATCCTTCTTTAAATATTGAACAAGGAAATGGAGTTTCTATCTTAAGTATACTACCTCAGGAAACTTTAGTATGGTTGGATTCTTCTGATATGTATAAAGATAAAAGTTTCATGGAACCAATCCAACTTTTTCATAAGGTATATTTAGATACTCCATTAGAAAGAAAAAAAGAAGAATCTATACAATTTTCTATTAGTCCTCAGCCTGTATTTAATAAGAATTTTGAACTTCTTACTTTTGATATTAGGCAAAAGATAGAGAGTGGATATAAAGTAAAGATTTATGGAGAAAAAAAATCACAATTAGAAAGGCTGAAGAATATTTTAGTCGAGAATGAAGGATTATTACCTGAATTTATTTCCAAAAAAAATATACATGAAGGTTTTATAGATAATGAAAATAAAGTTTGTCATTATACAGATCATGAAATATTTGACAGATTTCATAGAGTTACTATAAGAAGAACAGTAGAAAATAGTGAACAATTAACAATCAATGATTTAACTTCGTTTTCAATAGGAGATTATATAATTCATATAGATCATGGTATTGGTATATTTGGTGGTCTAGTTAGGGTAAAAGATGATAGAGGCAGAATGAATGAGGTTGTTAAATTAATTTATAGGGATAATGATGTAGTTTTTGTTTCTGTTCATGCTCTTCATAAAATTTCTAGATATAAATCCAAGGAAGCAGAAGATGTTAAAATCAATAAATTAGGTTCAAAAGTTTGGCAAAATCTTAAGGCTAGTGCGAAGTCTAAAGTTAAAGATATTGCGAAGGATTTAATAAAACTTTATGCTAAAAGAAAAGCATCAAAAGGTTTTGCGTTTTCTGCTGATACATATCTCCAGCAAGAATTAGAATCTTCATTTATTTATGAAGATACACCAGATCAAGAAAAAGCTATAATAGCTGTTAAAAGAGATATGGAGGATGATTGTCCAATGGACCGTTTAGTTTGTGGTGATGTAGGTTTTGGTAAAACAGAAGTGGCTATTAGAGCTGCATTTAAAGCAGTTACAGACAGTAAACAAGTTGCTGTTTTAGTTCCAACCACTATCCTTGCTTTACAACATTATAATACTTTTATAGGACGTTTAGAAGATTTCCCTTGTAATATAGATTATGTGAGTAGATTAAGAACATCTAAAGAAATTTCAAATATTCAAGAAAGACTTAAAACAGGGTCATTGGATATAGTGATAGGAACACATAAATTAATAGGTAAAGGTTTTGAATTCAAAGATTTAGGTCTACTTATTATAGATGAAGAACAAAAATTTGGAGTTAGTGCAAAAGAAAAACTACGCCAATTAAAAACTAATGTAGATACTCTTACTCTAACAGCTACTCCTATTCCTAGAACCCTTCAATTTTCATTACTTGGTGCTCGAGATTTATCTATAATAAACACCCCACCACCTAATAGGATTCCTATTCAAACTGA
This sequence comes from uncultured Muribaculaceae bacterium, assembly GCA_964346015.1. GTDB lineage: Bacteria > Bacteroidota > Bacteroidia > Bacteroidales > UBA932 > Cryptobacteroides. The sequence goes on from CAYFTA010000023.1 coordinate 3,507, forward strand.
AATAATTTTATTTGAATTAAATGAAATAAAGAATATTATCAATTATGAATTAAATAGGGGAGGACAAATATTTTTTGTGCATAATAGGGTAGAGGAACTCCCTTCTATTTATGATATTCTTCATCGTCTAATTCCTGATATGAAAATATGTATTGTTCATGGTCAAATGAAGCCAAAAGATATAGAAAATAGGATTTTGGATTTCATTGAAGGAGATTATGATTTATTATTAAGTACTACAATTATAGAAAATGGATTAGATATTCCTAATGCTAATACCATGATAATAAATCAAGCACAAAATATAGGATTAAGTGATCTTCATCAACTTCGTGGTAGGGTAGGACGTTCAAATAAAAGAGCTTTTTGCTATTTGATTGTACCACCACTAATATCTATTTCAGAAGATGCGAGGAGGAGATTAAAAGCCATTGAATCATTTTCTGATTTAGGAAGTGGTTTTAATATTGCCATGCAAGATCTTGATATTAGAGGAGCAGGAAATCTTCTCGGAGCAGAACAAAGTGGTTTTATTGCAGATATGGGCTTTGAAACTTATCAAAAAATACTAACAGAAGCGATTGAAGAATTAGGAGTTGAAACAGGACTTACAACAAGAACAGTTTCAGAACATTATACTTCAGATTGTACTATAGAAACAGACTTTATAGCTTTAATTTCAGATGATTACATTGATATTACAGCAGAAAAAATAAGGATATATAAGGATTTAAATTCTCTAACTTCAGAAAAGGAAGTTGATAAAATGTTTGAAAAAATAGTAGATAGATTCGGAAAAATGCCAGAGGAAGCAGAGAGATTGTTTGATATAGTAAAAATAAGATTATTAGGTATAGAATTAGGATTTGAAAAAATAATTATAAAAAATGGTGTATTGATAGCATTCTTTATATCTAATCCAATGTCAAAATATTATAAATCAAATAAGTTTGCTTCAATAATGGAAAATCTAAATAAATATCAGAATATAGAATTGAAACAATCTAATGGAAAATTAAGAATTTTTGTTAAAAATATTAATACACTTTCTCAGGCACACCATTTGTTAAATAGCTTATCTAATTAAAATTGAAATAAATTGTTAATTTTGTAGGCGCAAAAAATGTAGAAGTGGCAAATTTAATAGTAGATATTGGAAATACAGCCTTAAAGGCAGCATGGACAGAAGGAATAAGTTTAGGAAAAACATTCCGTTATCAAGGCGAAAGAAATATAGATTTCATTATTTCTCTTACATCTAGAGTAAAACCAGAGGTAATGGTTGTGTGTTCTACTAAAAACTTATCTCAAAGGAATATAGATAAATTATCAAAAGAGTGTGAAAAACTTATCGTATTAGATTCTTCTAATACTTCCTTTTTATCTGAACATAATTTACCTATTTACTTATCTCCTGATAGGGCAGCATATATTATAGCCTCTAGATATTTATTCAAGGGCAAAGGTTGTATAATTTTTGATTTTGGAACCACTTTAACTATTGATTTTTTAGATATTGAAGGTAAATATTTAGGAGGAAATATTTCTCCAGGTTTCATAACGCGTTTTAAGTCATTAAATAGATATTCTCGAAATTTACCTCTTGTTATAGATATTCCAGAGGAAATTGAAGATTATGGTATGAGTTTAACTTCATCAATATCTTTAGGTGTTATATCTAGTATATTATTTGAAATAGAAGGTTATATCGGACGTAATCCTGAAAATATTGTAATTTTTACAGGTGGTGATTCAATTTATTTTGGAAAAAGAATGAAAAACTCCATCTTTGTAGTTTCTAATCTCGTGTTAATGGGATTAGCATTAATAGCTCAAGACTATGCTAAAGTTGATTAGATATATATTTGTATTAATTATAATGACGTTTTTTAGTACGTCATTATATTCACAAGATAATGGAGCCTATGGTTCATATTCTCCTTATTCTGTTTATGGAATTGGCGAATTATCAATGCAAGGTACTGCATATAATAAAAGTATGGGTGGGGTGGGTATTGCTTCCAGAAATAAAAGATTTATAAATTACCTAAATCCTGCCGCAGTAACAGCTAGAGATACTCTTTCTTTTATGGCAGATTTTGGAATAAATCAAAAAAATACGGTTTATTCACAACAAAATTTTAAAAGCGCTAACAATACTTTTAATCTTTATAATCTTGTAATGAGTTTTCCTATTTATAAATCTTCAGCATTTATGGTGGGAGTAACACCATTTAGTGATGTGGGTTATAATTTTTCTTCTCATGTGGATAGTGATATTATTGCAGACATTAATAATGTTAATTACAATACATATGGCACAGGAAGCGTGTATAAAATGTTTTTAGGAGCAGGAGTTACTTTTTGGAAACGCTTATCTGTAGGAGCAGAAATAGATTACTTTTTTGGTAATATTGATAAGGTTTCTAATACAAACTTTGAAAGTACTCAATATAGATCTCTCAATACAGCTAAAGAATTGAATATTAGAGGAATAACAGGAAAGTTTGGACTTCAATATGAGCAAAGACTCGATAATAAAGTTTCTATGGTATTAGGAGGAACTTATCGTTTGAAAACCAAGATGAGGGGAAGATCTTCGGATTATAGTTATGCAATTCAATCTTCAGTTGTAGATTCTGTACATGTGAATGAGTTTCAACTTAAAGACGGAAGATTAAATTTTGGAGATGAATTGGGTGTTGGTGTTTCTTTTAGAGGGGGAGATAAATGGATGGCAGAAATCAATTATCTGCGTTCTGATTGGAGCAAATCAGGTTTTGATGCAACCAATATTCCAGGCTTTGCATCTATTGGTGACATAAGCTTTTCTTCCACTGCAATGCACTCAGTGCGCGCTGGCATCGAAATTGTACCTAATCGCAATGATATTAGGTACTATTTTAAAACTTGCGCCTATCGCGCAGGTCTTTATTATGAGAGAGCGAATTATAAAGTAAATGGAAATGGAGTAAATGGTTTCGGTCTTACTTTAGGTATGACTTTACCTGTATTCCGTTGGTATAATGGACTTTCTTTAGGAGTTGATATAGGGCAGAAGGGAACAGTAAAACAAAATCTCGTAAGGGAAAGATATGTGAAATTTGTTATAGGATTTAATATCCACGATATATGGTTCCAGAAACCAAGATATAATTAGGTAATAAATAATTAAATAAGTAATAACTATGAGAAAATTTATCTTTTTATTAGCATCTATGATAGTCTTGAGTTCAGTATCGGTATCTGCACAGAAATATGGTACAACAGCAGATAGTACTGAATGTAAAAAATATTTATCATTCTATACAGAGCATTTTAAGCAAAAAAATTATGAACTAGCTATTCCAAACTGGAGAAAAGCATATAAATATTGTCCTGCGACAGCTAGTCAAAACATGCTTATAAATGGAACTACAATGGTTAGACTTTTAATAAACAAAAATTCCAGAAATGTAGAGTATAGAAAAGAATTGGTAGACACTCTAATTGCTTTACATGAAGTAAGAGCAGAGTTTTATCCAAGATATAAAGTAACAGCTTTGAACAACAAGGGTTTGGATATAGTTAACTATGTAAAGGATAATCCTAAATTTATTTATGATGAGCTTTCTGAAATTATAGCAGAAAACAAGTCTCTAACAAGACCAAGTATTTTTGTAAACCATTTCAACGCAGCAATAGATTTATATACAAGTGGAGTTCTTTCTGCAGAGCAAATCATGGATTTATATGCTTCAACAAAAGAATATCTTGATGGAGTTCCTACTCAAACTCAAAAAGACAAAGAAGATGTAGAAGAGATTACAAAAGCTATTGAAAATTTATTTATTGCAAGCAAGGTAGCTAGCTGTGAAAATCTTCTTGAACTTTATACTCCAAGATATGCAGAAGCACCAAATGATCTAAACCTCGCTAAGAGTATTGTTCAAATGATGATGTTTACAGAGAATTGTACTGATAATGAACTTTTCTTAAATGCTGTTTTAACAATGTATAGACAAGAAAAATCTCATAATTCAGCATATTCACTTTATAAACTTTATTCTGGAAGAGGAGATGTTGATAATGCTCTTAAATATCTTCAAGAGGCAGTAGATTATTCTGAATCAGACGCTAAACAGGATGCATCTTATTTATTTGAAATGGCGGCATTTGCATATAAAAATGGAAGAAATTTCAGAGCTTATGAGGCTGCTCAACAAGTTGTTAGTTTAGACCCTGAATTAGCAGGTAAAGCATATCTTCTAATGGGTACAATTTGGGGAACTCTATCTTGTTCAGGTAATGAAATAGAAAGTAGAGCAAAATTCTGGGTTGCAGTAGATATGATGACTAGGGCTAAAAATGCTGATGAATCTCTTACAGAAGAAGCAAATAGACATATTTCTCAATACAGTGTTTATTATCCAGAGGTTGCAGAAGCATTTATGTATGATGTTGTGGATGGACAGTCTTATACAGTATCTTGTGGAGGACTTAGAGCTACAACTACAGTAAGAACACGTAAGTAATTTTGATAGAGAGAATACATATTTATTTTAGGATAGCAATCGCTTCAGCGGTTGCTATCCTAATTTATTCTTGTAAAGGAAAATTATCAGAAATAGACCCTATAGATGCAGAAGCAACCCCTATTCAGATAGTCAATAATGCTTTTTTTGTACAAACAGAAAATGGTGTTATGCAATTAAGAATGGAGGCGAATATAATGAAGAGATATGAAAATGATTCCATTTCATATGAAACTTTCCCAAAGGGGATTGCAGTTTATGCATATACGGATGAAGGATTAATAGAAACAGAGATTGTTTCTGATGATGCAAAACACACTAAGTGTAAGGATGGACAAGAACGCTGGGAAGCGTTTGGTAATGTCGTGGTGCGCAATCTTATTAAAAAAGAAGTAATGGAGACTGATACATTGTATTGGGATAAAGAAAATGAGAAAATCTATACTCATTGTTTTGTAAAGCTCTATTCTCCTCAAGGCTTTATGCAAGGTTATGGAATGGAATCAGATGAAAGAGCAAGGAATGCAACAATCTATAGGCCGTTTAATAGTTATGGTATAATTACAGAAGACGACAGCACAAAAGTTGTCATTGATTCTGTTAATTTTATAGGACCTTTTAGAAAAAAATAATGAAGATTGCAAGAAAATTCTTATCTTCGCACCCCACATGAATAATTAACAAAGTAATAAATAAAAAATAAAATGGCGGTTCTTGAAACAATTCGCGTAAAGTTTGGAGTTCTAATCTCAGTGCTAATAGGTATAGCGCTTTTATCTTTTATTATTGACCCAAACATGTTAGGCTCTTGTTCTACAAATGACAAGGTCGGCGAAATTAACGGAAAAACTATTTCTTATCTAGAATTTCAGAGAGAAATAGAAAAAATGACAGTAGTCAATGAAATAAGCACAGGTTCATCAGTAATGGATGAGGAGCAACATGTTCAGCTTCGTAATGCTGTGTGGCAGAAGTTTTTAAATACTCATATGTTCATTAAAAATGCTAAGGCAGCAGGGATTAATGTAACAACAGAAGAGGTTGCTCAAAGTATTCAGACTCTTCCTTTCTTCCTTGATCAAAATGGAATGTTTTCACAAATGCATTTTGATGAGTTTATGGCTCAAAAAGAAGGAGATCAAAGTGGAAGACTTCAAATTTTCTGGGAAAATCTTTTAGAAGAGTTAGCAACTCAGTTATATTACCAGAAATACAATTCACTATTTGTAAGCAGTAATATTACTAATCCTCTAATGCTTCAAGAGGAAATAGCTGGTAATAATAATACTTTCTCTGCAGATTTTGTCATGCTTCCTTATGGATATGAGCAAGATACCACAATCGTAGTTTCAGACAAGGAAATCAGAGATTACTATAAAGCTCACAAGAAATTCTATAAACAAGAAGCAAGTAGAGATATTGAATATGTTGTTTTTGATGTAAAACCATCAGAGACAGATGTAGCTGAAACTAAAGAAGCTATTGTATCCGTAGTTGAAGAATTTGCAACAACAGCTGATATGAAGCAATTTTTAATGATGAATTCTGAGAAATATCTTGATGAGGCTTATTATAAAGTTGGTCAGCTAAATTCAGTTTCTAGATTTGTTAATGATTATGCCTTTGGTCCAGACTCTGGTAAAGCGTCGGATATACTAGTGGATGGAGATTCTTTCTATGCTGTTAGAGTATTAGATACTAAGATGCTTCCAGATTCAGCTTTTGTTAGACATATTCTTCTTTCACCAGAGAATTCAGGAAAAGCAGATAGTTTAATTAATCTTCTAAACACAAGAAGGGCAAGTTTTGCAGACTTAGCAACAGAGTTTTCTCTAGATGCAAATCCTAATGTAGCAACTCCTGGTGATATAGGATGGTTAACATCAACTCAAATGATACCTGGTTTCGAATCTGTATTTGGTAAAACTCCTAATAAACCTTTTGTTTTAGACACAAGATACGGAAAGCATATTGTAGAGGTAACGCAAAAGACAAGCCCAATTTTGAAAAAGCAAGTTGCTATTCTATCTAAAACAGCTCGTCCAAGTAGAGAAACTATTGCTGAAGTTTATTCTAAGGCTAATACTTTTGCTGTAAAAGCTAGTAAAGGTTATGAAGAGTTTACAGCAGCTGTACAAGAATGTGGTGTATATGCTCATCCTCTTAATAAATTAGCAGAAGGAACAAATAAGCTAGGCTCATTGGATAATACAAAAGAAGTTTCAAGATGGGCATATGATGCTAAAAAAGGTGATGTTTCTAGGATATTCACCATTGGCAATAGCGAGCATTATGTAGTAGCTGTTTTGAAGAATATCCATAAAAAGGGTTATACTCCTGTAGAGCAAGTTTCTCCTATGATTGAGAATATCCTTTATAGAGAAAAATTAGCAGAGAAAAAGACAGCAGAAGTAGCAGAAAAAATAGCAGGACTAAACGATTTAGACGCTATTGCAGAGACCTTAGGAACAACAGTAAGCTCAAAAGAAGGCTTAGCGTTTGCATCAATGTCTACTGAATTAGATTCAAAATTCATTGGCGCAGCAAGTGTAGCAGAAATAGGTGAAATCTCTGCACCACTAGCAGGAAACATTGGTGTTTATGTATACAAAGTGACAGGACGTGAACCAAAGGCTTTCTATACAGAAGACGATGCTAAGCAACAACAAACCCAAATGAGTTATTATTCTACTCAAATGATACTTCCAACAATGATGGAAACAGCAAACGTAGAAGATAATAGAGCACGTTTCTTCTAATAATATGAGGAGGGAGAAAGTCCCGACGTGGTAATCTTTAAAGGGTTTCAATCATTAGGTTGAAGCCCTTTTCTTTTTCTAGACATTAAATAAGAAGTGCATTACATCGCCATCTTGGACAACATATTCTTTACCCTCAACCCTGAGCTTTCCTGCAGCCCTACAAGCGGCTTCTGACTTTAATTCAACGAAGTCCTCATACTTAATAACTTCGGCGCGTATAAAGCCCTTTTCAAAGTCTGTGTGGATAACTCCTGCAGCCTTAGGAGCTTTATCGCCTTTGTTTATTGTCCAAGCTCTACATTCTTGAACACCTGCTGTAAAGTAAGTCTGAAGATTGAGTAGGGAATAAGCAGATTGAATAAGTCTAACAACACCAGATTCGTGTAGACCTAATTCTTCTAAGAACATTTGTCTTTCTTCGTATGTGTCGAGTTCTGCAATATCGGATTCTATTTTAGCAGCAATGATAAGAATCTCTGCATTTTCTTCTTTTACAGCTTCGCGAACTGCTTCTACATATTTATTTCCTCCTTTTGCAGAGTTTTCATCTACATTACAAACATACATAACAGGTTTGTTTGTAAGAAGGAAAAGGCTTTCTGCAAGAGTCTTATCTTCGGGATTTTCAAAAACAATACTACGGCATGACTTACCTTGCTCCAAAACGTCTTTATATTTCAAGAGTATATCTAACATTCTTTTGGCATTAGAATCTCCTCCCGCTTTTGCTTGTTTTTGAACCTTTTGTATCCTATTTTCAATAGTCTCTAGATCTTTTAATTGAAGTTCTAAATCTATAACTTCTTTATCTCTAACAGGGTCTACAGCACCGTCCACATGAATAATGTTTTCATCATCAAAACATCTTAATACGTGGAGGATAGCATCGGTTTCGCGAATATTTGCAAGAAATTGATTACCTAGTCCTTCCCCCTTACTTGCTCCCTTTACAAGCCCTGCAATATCTACAATCTCAACTGTTGCAGGGACAACTCTATTTGGGTTAACGAGCGATTCTAGTACTTCTAATCTTTTATCTGGAACAATAGTAGATCCAATATTTGGTTCAATTGTACAAAAAGGAAAGTTTGCACTCTGAGCCTTACCCGAGCTTACACAATTAAACAAAGTTGATTTTCCTACGTTTGGAAGGCCAACAATGCCACATTTCAAAGCCATAAAAATTTATTTTTAAGTAAATAAAATTTGTTTTTGTCAAAACGGTCGCAAATTTACAAAAAGTTTTTCTTTTTTTTATCATTGCTTTGATATCCATTGCTCATATTTGCTTTATGAAACAAAATACAGCTAAATATTTAATAACCTTAGGTTTGCTATTTTTATGTTTTCAAGCTTATACTCAGGATGTAAAAGATTATGAGGATAATAATGATAGCTTCTCTGTTTTATTTTGGAATCTTGAGAACTTTTTTGATTATAGGGACGAGGGCAAGAGCGATGCAGATGAGGAGTTTTCACCCTTAGGATCTAAACGATGGGGGAAAAAGAAGTTTTATGCAAAATGTAATGCAATAGCTAAAACTTTAATGTGGGTATTGGATGAATATGGAAAATTGCCAGATGTAATTGGTTTTTCAGAAGTGGAGAATGCTTTTGTGTTAAGGAGCTTATTGAAACAACCCTCTCTAAAGAGAACCAGCTATGCTATTGTTCACTATGATTCAAAGGATTCTCGAGGGATAGATGTAGCGTTGTTGTACAACACAAAAGCATTTGAGTATCTATATTCTGAGGCTATCCCAATAATTTCGGGAGAGGATACTCTTAAAACTAGGGATATTTTACTTGTTACGTTGAAACATAAAAAGGGCAAGAAATATAATTTTATTGTAAATCATCATCCTTCTAAATATTTGGGAGCACAACAGACTCAAATAAAAAGAGATTTGGCCATGGAAACTCTTGCCAAAATAGTTCGAAATCTAACAACGATAGAAAATCTTAATAAAAATCAAAATCAAGACTCTCTGGGAAAGAGAATTTCTTCTGAAGAGTTGTTAATTGTAATGGGGGATTTTAATGATAATTCAGAAGCCCCTCAGATGAAGAAAATCGAGGGTCTCTTATTTCCAAAAATGTTTCAAGGTCTAGACATTGGTACAATTAGATATCAGGGAGCTTGGGAGTTAATTGATTTTTTCTTCACATCTTATAATCTCAAGGATAAAACAAAAATGTTTATTTTAAAACCCCCATTCCTTTTAGAGTGGGATAATGCTCATTCTGGCTTTAAGCCATTGAGGACTTATTCTGGTCCTCGCTATAGAGGTGGCGTTAGCGATCATCTACCTATTCTCTTACAAATTTTCTAAAAAGAGCTAATATTGATATTAAATGATAAAAATTTTACATTGTTTAATGTTTGTTTATTTTTATCTTTGAGAGATTGAAAAGAAACACAAAAAAACTATAAAAATGAAAGAAAAAATTACAGAAAAATTTTTAAATCTTTTTGGAACAAGTGGTGAGGTTTTTACTTCTCCAGGGCGTATTAATCTCATAGGTGAACATACAGACTATAATGGGGGATTTGTATTTCCTGGCGCTATTGATAAAGCAATGGTGGCAGAAATTAAACTTAATGGTACTAAAAAAGTTCGCGCTTTTGCTCTTGATCTAGATGAGTATTGTGAATTTGGATTAGAAGAGACAGATCTTCCTGCACAAAGTTGGGCGAGATACATTTTTGGAGTGTGTAGAGAGATAATAAAGAGGGGAGGAGAAATTGATGGATTTGATACAGTTTTTGCTGGAGATGTTCCACTAGGGGCAGGTATGTCTTCTTCTGCTGCATTAGAGAGCACGTTCGCTTTCGCTCTAAATGAATTATGTGACTTAAAGTTTGACAAGTTTGAACTTGCTAGAATAGGCCAGTCAACTGAGCATAATTATTTAGGAGTGAAATGTGGTATTATGGATCAATTCGCATCTATTTTTGGCAAAAAAGGTAATCTGATTCGTTTAGATACTCGTTCTATGGAGTATGAATATTTCCCATTCGATCCAAAAGAACACGGCTATACTGTTGTTCTTCTAAACACTTGTGTAAAACACGAATTGGTGGGCTCTCCTTATAATGATCGTCGAAATTCTTGTGAAAGAGTTGCCAAAGTTCTTGGACAAGAGTTTTTGCGAGGTGCGACAATGGATCAGTTAGAAGGTATTAAAGGCAAAATTTCGGAAGAAGATTATCTTAGAGCACGTTATGTAATAGGGGAGGAGCAGAGAGTTTATGATGTGGGAGATGCATTAAAGGTAAATGATTACGAGACAGTTGGCAAACGTATGTATGAAACGCATTGGGGTTTATCAAAAGACTATGAGGTTTCTTGTGAAGAGCTAGACTTTTTAGTAAATGTGGCAGAAGAAGTGGGTGTAACTGGTGCTCGTATGATGGGTGGTGGCTTTGGTGGTTGTACAATTAATCTTCTAAAAGAAGGATTGCACGATGAATTTATAGCAAAAGCAGAGACTGCTTTTGAAAAAGAATTTGGCCATAAGCCTGTTGTTATAGATGTAGTTATTAGCGATGGGGCAAGAAAGCTCTAGACTTTTTAGAAAAAAGCTCAAGTCTTGTTGATTTTATTGACAAAAAAGTACTTAAGCCTATTTTAATTTGGAATATAACCAGTCGGCGTCGATTTTTTCAAATCCGTCGGCTGGTTTTATTATTGGGTTTCTCTCAAGAATACCAAAGCAGTCTTGGTATACATTCCAACCAACATTGACCCCCAGCATTTTCCCGTCGAAGCCATACATAAAAGTAATTAGCCTATTATCTCCTTCTCCTTCCATTTTATAAAAATTGAATATGCTTGAAACGAATTCTTCTGCTTGTGATTTATCGATCATTTTTTCAAGCATTTCCATCTTAGTGACATATTTACACATTTCAAGCACAGCATCATCCAAACCAGCTTCGTGTATTAGCACTTTTTCCATTAAAGCTCCCATATTATTTACCCTTCTTAGAGTATAGCCACCCATAGCTTTTGTGTGCATAGTTATAGATTGCATTTGGCTTTCAGAAATTTCTCCATCGGGGATTAGCCAAACCATGAGTTTGGTATCTGGATCATGGTAAAGGGTTTCATATTTTGCAAGATTTACTGTGCCACAATGAGGACATTCCCATAAAAAAAGAGAGCCGTCCTTAACCTTATCTTTAAATTCAGGATTGTCGGCAATGTTAATGCTTCTATATATTGTTATTTTACTTTGGTTGCCACATTTGCTGCATGGAGCAAGAGTTTCATTTATGATTGACATATTTTTATATTTAAAAACTAATACTAAAAGCAGGCCCAACGAAATGGTGATCTTGGGATTTGCTAAATATCTGATTAACAATCGAGCCTGAGCCATTGTTATATGAATAGGTTATACCGAAAGAGAACGGCCACTCTAAACCAAATATGCTCGTAAAAGCAAGAGAGGCTGTTGCTCCTGCAGAATATAAAGAGCCCACTTGTGACATCATAAAATCAAAATGAGGAACAAGTTCTAGCCGTTTTATGTAAAATAATCCCCTTAAAACGCTAATATCTCCAATGTAAATAGGAACACCATAATCCAATGTAGCTTTAAAAATAGTCTTACTTTTTTGAGAGAGCGTGTTTAATACATCTGTTTTTTGATTCAAACCCCTAGGCAGAATATTTACAACAGGAGAACCAACATTTATATATTTATTCGTTTTAAATGATTTTTGATACATTATAGTAAGTTTAATACCTTGCTCTGGTGTTATTCCTGGCACGTATCCATATAAATAATAATAGCCTACTGGTGTAAAAAAGTCTTCTCTTCCAAGATTTAGCTTTCCTCCTATTTCTACTCCTAGCCCCCATCTAGGAAAGATACAGGAATTTGGAGTGCTTAGTATAGAATAATATCTTAAAGAGCCTGAAAGATAGCGTATATAAGAATTTTTCCCTCTAAATTCTTTTTTCTTGCCAATATATTTCTCTAAGTAA
>CAYFTA010000024.1:0-15591 GCA_964346015.1 uncultured Muribaculaceae bacterium
TTTGACGGGTTAAAAGTGCAGATAATTTCATAGCACAAAGTATTGAATCTGAAGGAACAGGAAATGGAAAAAAGAATCCAGCACGTTTTATGTTTTTCAATTTATCTGATAGAAAAAAGAAATAATTATGGCTGTCATTTATTTTTTAGGCGTAGTGACCTTGATAGCAATTGGGGCATCCATTTATGCGCATATAGAATTACGCAAACAAGACGCTGAGGATATTGAAGATTCTCACTTCGACAGTTCGTCGCGCCACTAAACCTACCTATTATAATCTATTGTGAATATCGCACATGTTCCACTTCGGGGTGGAGGGTGATGCCGAATTTGGATTGGACAGAAGTTTGGATTTTCTTTTCGAGGGAAAGGATTTCTTCAGGGAAAGCTTTACCAGTGTAGTTTATGATGACTAAAGGCTGGTGTTCATAGACTGCTGCGCCACCACTGCGACGGCCCTTCCAACCACATTGTTCTATTAGCCAAGCTGCTGGAATCTTGACTGTGCCATCTTCTAGGTCATAGTGGGGAACCTTATAGTCTTCACCAAGTTCTGCTTTTGTTGATTTTTCTACTTTGAGAAATACTTCCTTTGGAACAACAGGGTTTTTGAAGAAGCTGCCAGCTGAGCCTATGACTGAAGGGTCTGGAAGTTTTTCTCTACGGATTTTTATAATTGCTTCACGGACTATGTGTGGAGTAATTTCTACAGCTGACTTTGCTAACTTCTTTTCAACTGCTTCTTTTAGATGACCATAATGAAGAACTGGACCAGTATCTTTATTTAAAGCAAAAACCACGTGAGTAACAATATAGCGACCTTTGTTTTCAGGTCTCTTAAAGAATGAGTCTCTATAACCATATTCACATTCCTCAACATCAAAACTAACAAACTCTTCTTCCTGAATATCGTAGCAATAAACAGTTTTAATAACATCCTTTACTTCGACTCCATATGCACCAATGTTTTGAATTGCAGAAGCACCTACTTCACCAGGAATATTTGATAAATTCTCAATACCCCATAGGCCTTCTTTAGCAGCCCACTTGCAAAATTCATCAAAGACAACACCTGCGCCTACGGAGAAAAGGCCTTCTTCGATTTCTTCAATGAAATCTATTTTGGAGTGAAGGATTGTGCCATTGAAATCGCTAGTAAAGAGCAAGTTGCTACCTCCACCTATGTGTAAGATAGGCTTTGGTAATTCCTCAAAATCAATATCAAGAAGATCTGCCACTGAATCGTATTCTATAAAACACTTAGCAGTCACATTCATCCTAAAAGTATTCCAAGGTGTAAGGTCTTGATAGTATTTTTGCTTTATCATAATTCTATATCGCGAAGGAGAAAAAAAGCTGGATTTTTGCCCATCGCGAGCATGTTTTTCAAAATTTCATTGTTTTTGTGTCGCGAAGGAGAAAAAATGGCTTTTTTTTGACCGTCGCGACTGTTTAAATATTATCCGATCTCAGCACCATTGACAACCACTTCTGCTGGGGTGATGAAACGCATTTTGCCATCGGATTGACGAGCCATCAAAATCATACCTTGCGACTCAATGCCTCTAATCTTACGAGGAGCAAGGTTTGCAAGGACACAAATCTGTTTACCCACCATGTCTTCTGGTGAATAGAACTCTGCAATTCCTGAAACAATCACCCTTTTATCAATACCAGTATCAATAGTGAGCTTCAAGAGTTTATCAGTCTTCGGAACTCGTTCTGCTTCCAAAACCGTAGCAGTTCTTATATCCATTTTTTCAAAATCTTCGAAAGTACATTCTGCTTTCTGTGGAGCAATTTCCACACCTGGATCAGCTACACCTACTTCACTAACACCATCCTTCGTAGCCTTTTCAGCAATTTCCCTAGCAGCACGAATCGCTTCTAATCGAGCAATCTGAGCATCCACCACTTCATTTTCTACTTTTGCAAATAACAAAGATGCTTCGTTCAAAATATGACCAGCCTCTAAAAGTTCAGAAGAACCTAGATCATCCCAAGTCAAGACTTTAAGCTCAACACCTGAGCCAGATTTAAGCACAGAAACAGAAGAATCTTTGAAATCATAAGACGTAGCCCTTGGACCCACCTCTGAACAAGAGCCAGCAGAACTAGTATGAAGAGCAGCACCTTCATCCTGAGCAAAAACATTAGCTGGATCTGTACCAGCTTCACCTGCACGATAATCTTTACCTGCATTCAAATCTACATTCAAGATTCCACGCAACTTAGCTGCCGAGAATGGAAGAAATGGTTCAAATGCAATAGCAAGAGAAGCACAAATCTGAAGACTTACATTCAAAATAGAACCAACTCTCTCAATATCTGTTTTTGCAAGTTTCCAAGGTTCTGTGTCTGCCAAATATTTATTACCAAGACGTGCAATATTCATTGCTTCTTTAAGTGCTTCGCGGAACTTATAATTATCAAGATAGTACTCGATAGAAGTCTTAAGATCTGGAAGTTGCGCTAACACCTCATTATCAATTTCCTCAGACTTAGAATAAGCAGGAACCACTCCTTCAAAATATTTATGCGTAAGTACAACTGCACGGTTTACAAAGTTTCCAAACACTGCAACTAATTCATTATTGTTACGAGCTTGAAAATCTTTCCATGAAAAATCATTATCCTTAGTCTCAGGCGCATTTGCACATAGAACATAACGAAGTACATCCTCCTGTCCAGGAAACTCTTCAAGATATTCATGGAGCCACACTGCCCAGCCACGAGATGTGGAAATCTTGTCTCCTTCTAAATTTAAAAACTCATTTGCAGGAACATTTTCTGGAAGAACATAGTCCCCGTGTGCCTTTAACATAGATGGAAAAACAATACAGTGGAAAACAATATTATCTTTTCCAATGAAATGAACAAGTTTGGTATCAGAAGATTTCCACCATTTCTCCCAAGACAAAGGCAATAATTCTTTTGTATTGGAAATATAGCCTATAGGTGCATCAAACCATACATATAGAACTTTACCTTCTGCTCCCTCCACGGGAACAGGAACACCCCAATTCAAGTCTCTGCTCACTGCACGAGGCAGCAAACCACCATCAATCCAGCTTTTGCATTGCCCATAGACATTGCTCTTCCATTCCTTATGGCCTTCAAGTATCCATTCTGCCAGCCAATCCTCATATTCGTTCAAAGGCAAATACCAATGCTTCGTCATTTTCTTCACAAGTTCTCCACCGCTCAAAACAGAGCGTGGATTTATTAACTCATTCGGACTTAAAGTAGCGCCACAACCCTCACACTGATCACCATAAGCATTTTCAAAACCACAACGAGGACATGTACCTCTGATATAACGATCCGCTAGGAAAGTATGGGTTCCCTCATCATAGTATTGTTCGCTTTCTTGTTCTATGAATTTACCTTCTTCATAAAGCTTTTTGAAGAAATCCGAAGCTGTTTCGTGATGAATCGCAGATGAAGTTCTGGAATAAATATCAAAATTTATCCCCAACCCAGAAAAGGCGTTTTTTATAATCTTATGATATTGATCTACAATATCTTGAGGCTCCACTCCTTCTGATTGTGCCTTAATGGTAATAGGTACTCCATGCTCATCGGATCCACAGATGTATAGCACTTCTTCTCCCCTCATTCTAAGATATCTAACATAGATATCGGCGGGCACATATACTCCTGCAAGATGCCCTATGTGCACTGGACCGTTGGCATATGGGAGTGCACAAGTTACAAGAGTACGATTAAACTTTTTATTGCTCATATTTTCCACTAATTAACTCTGCCTAAAACATTTTTTATAAGGTTTCTGGCCTTATTATATTCATTCATTTGAGTTAAAATTTCCACCTGTTTTTCAGGGTTCGTCTCCTCATTGAGTTTATGAGTTAGATTGCGAAGAATTAACTCTATTTTTTTACACTGATAGGTCATAATCGCTTTAGGTACATATATAACCAATCGTGTATCATTATTCGTCAATGCTGCTTCATAGTTTTTTACAGTAATTTGGTAATCTGAAGTCACTAAAGCAGTATAGACTTTTGCAAGATTTTCATCTTCATCATTAGCAAGTTTAGAAGCTATTGCATCTGCAGTAAAGCCCTGATCTAAATAGGTAAAATATTTTTTATATATTTTACGGTAGATTTCATTTGCAAATTCCGCCTCATCAGCAGCTAGCGTTCCATCAATAAACTCGGCTACAGTGATTTGTTCTCCTTCTATATAAAACTCAGAATCCACATTGAACTTTAAAACATGGTCTCCATATTCCAAAATAAAGCCCAATAATTCCTTTTCACAAGGCTCTAAAAAGGGTTCTTCAAATATTGTAAGTTCCTCTTCTAAAACAGTGTCTTTAGAATATGTCACTGGTCTTGGTTCCTTAAAAGCAGATGCTCGGGTTTTTCTAATTCTAGAATGTAGGTCTTCTTGCCTAATACCGAATCTATCTGAACAGGTATTTACATACAAGGTCCTAATAATAGCATCTGGAATTAAAGCTATAGTGTCAGCAATATCATTTATCATCCCTGCCTTCTTGATGGGGTCATTTCCTGCATCAGCTAAAAGAACATCTGTCTTAAACTCAATAAAGTCCTGTTCATGTTTATCAATGAAAGCCTCAACCTGTTCTAATGTGTGATTTTGAGAAAAGGAGTCTGGATCATGACCGTCTGGTAAAAGAACTACTTTTACATTTAGTCCTTCTTGTAAAATCAAATCTATTCCTCTAAGAGCAGCATTAATACCTGCTTTATCCCCATCATAAATAACTGTAATATTCTTTGTAAAGCGACGTATTAGCCTTATTTGATTAACTGTCAGCGCTGTACCACTAGAAGAAACAATGTTCTTTATACCTAACTGATACATAGAGATAACATCTAAATAACCTTCAACTAAAATACATTTATCTTTTTTTGCTATCTCATTTTTTGCAAAGTAAAGTCCATATAAGACCTTATTTTTTTCATATATCTCCGTTTCAGGAGAGTTTATATACTTAGCAATATTTTTATCGGACCTTAGGGTTCTACCACCAAAAGCAATGATTCTACCTGAAACATCATGAATAGGGAAAATAGCCCTATCATAAAAACGATCTGATAAAACTCCTCCTTCCCATTTGTTGCTTAGGCCTGCCTCAATTAGATATTCTTCTTTATATCCAGTAGCTCTAGCTTGGTCTGAAAATTTACTTCTTGAATTTGGAGCCCAGCCTAGTCCGAAATTTTTAATTGTATCATCTTCTAGGCCCCTAGACTTAAAGTACGTATAGGCAACTCCATTATTTTCTCGCTTTTCAAGACTTTCTTGAAAAAATTTAGCAGCATATTCTGAAACCAAAAGTAAACTTTCTCTACGTTCTCTTTTTATTGCAGCTTCAGGATCTTCCTCTTCCTCAACAATTTCAATATTATATTTCTTGGCCAAAAATCTTAAAGCTTCGACATAAGAAAGGCCTTCATATTCCATTACAAAATTGACAGCACCACCACCTTTGCCACAACCAAAACATTTATATATTCCTTTAGAAGGAGTAACTATGAAAGACGGAGTTTTTTCTTCATGAAAAGGACAGCACGCCTTAAAGCTTGCTCCAGATCGCTTTAACTGTATAAAGCTACCTACAACTTCTTCAATCTTTGCTGCATCGATGATTTTTTCAACCGTCTCTCTTGGTATCATTTTTTGTCCTCTTCAACTTTTTCAAAATCTACATCCTTAACATTTGAAAGGTCTGTCTCCTCATTTTTTTCAGCTGGTTTATACTGCTCTGTTAAATGAATTTCATATTCTGTTATAGCCTTATTCATTATCCATGAAGACATTAGTTCAGATACTGCATAGATAATTAGAGCTACTCCAGCAAGTATTGTTACCCATGATGTACCAATGGTAAAAAGCAGGGCTACAGCAAAGCCGATTATTAAAATAGGCAGAACTAGTCTCCCAAAACCTAGTTTAAGAAAAGATAAGGCTCCCCAAAGAGTAACAATCTGGTATAAACCAAAAAATAATAAGACAAAAGCTATAAGATATAGGATAACACCTGAAATTGGTCCAGCTGCAATAAAGAGTATTATGGCAATTAGTATATTTACTACAGTATTGAATATCATTACTGTTGAACCAGCCTCTCCGCGCACTCTACTCTTAAATGCATAAAAGAAAGTGACAAGAGCTGAAACTAGCATAAATACAGCAACTACTTGCACTGCTATTTCTGCAGCCTCTTCTGGCCATACCAGCATCATAATACCTAAACCAAGAGCTATAAGAGCCCTAAACGGACCATTTATCTTGTTTTTATAACCGAATGTAATCATCATAAAATATTTTTATACAACTTAAAACATTTAAATCGTACAAAAGTAGCATTTTTTTATGAATAAGCTTAGAAAATGCTCTAATTTGCTACGTCGCATAAAAATTTTATACGTACTAAACGAACTTCCAACTCCTCATAGTCGGAACCTAGCTCATTTAGAGCCTCTTCTAAAGAATCAGATTGAGCTTCTTCTTTGAAATAATCGAAGATTTCCTCGACAACATATTCGTCTAAGGTTTGCTCTATATAATAATTGAGATTTAATTTTGTTCCAGAAGACACTAGAGCCTCAATCTCATCCAATAACTCGCTCATCTCCATATCTTTAGCCTCAGCAATATCATCTAGAGAAAGACGTCTATCAATGCTTTGTATTATATAACCCTTATCTGACTTGCTTCCCGCGCTTTTTAGAACTATAAAATCATCTGGACGCTCAATTTCATTCTCTTTCACGTATTTTGCTATCAAATCCACGAACTCTCGTCCAAACTTTTCTGCCTTTCCTTTTCCAACTCCTTGACACCACTGAGAGAGTTCATCAATAGTTACTGGATACATAATGGTCATATCTGCGAGTGAGGCATCACTGAAAATAACCCATGGCTGTAGTTTAAAGCGACGGGCAACATCTTTACGTAAATCTTTAAGCATCTTAAGAAGGATTTCATCACCCACTCCACTTCCACGGGCTATTCCAAATGCATCGTCGTCATCATCCTCACCATCCACAAACTTTCTATCTTCTGTAAGCATGAGTGCATAAGGAGACTCCAAGAATTCTTTACCCTTCTTAGTCACAGACATCAAGCCGTAAGTTTCTATTTCTTTTTCTAATAATTGATGAATTATACCTTGATGAATAACTGCACACCAAAATTTAACAGAATATTCCTTCCCTGCACCGAATAATTCTAGTTTATCGTGATGATATGATTTAATAATGGAATTTATTTCACCTGCAAGTATATTTGCTAAATGTTCTGTCTTGAAACGCTCGGGCATTGATTCAATTAACTCAATCACTAAGCTCATTTCTTTTCTACCATCAAATTGCTTCTTAGGATAGAGACAATTATCACAAGAACCACAATTGTCCTGAGGGTATTCTTCTCCAAAATAATTTAGTAATAGTTTCCTCCTACATGTATTAGATTCTGCATAAGCAACTGTCTCGGTCAGTAATTGTTTTCCTATTTCCTGCTCTGCAAGAGGCTTACCCTGCATAAATTTTTCTAACTTTTGGATGTCTTTATAGCTATAAAAAGTTATACATTGACCTTCACCACCATCTCGTCCAGCACGCCCAGTTTCTTGATAATATCCTTCTAAGCTCTTAGGAATATCATAGTGTATAACAAATCTAACATCTGGCTTATCAATGCCCATCCCAAAAGCAATTGTGGCAACTATCACATCTACTTCTTCCATCAAGAACATATCTTGATTTTCAGTCCTAACCTTTGCTTCTAGTCCTGCATGATAAGGTAAGGCCTTGATTCCATTGACATTCAACTGCTCTGCCAATTCCTCAACTTTCTTTCTACTCAAGCAATATATAATACCTGACTTACCTGGATTTTGCTTAATAAACTTTATTATATCTCTACTAGGATTAGATTTATCCTTTATCTCATAATATAAATTAGGCCTATTAAAAGATGATTTGAAAACCTTGGCATTTGTAATTCCAAGGTTTTTGAGAATATCACTTTGAACCTTAGGAGTAGCTGTCGCAGTTAGAGCAATAATAGGAGCTAAACCTATTTCTTCTACAATAGCACGGATTCTTCTATACTCTGGTCTAAAATCATGTCCCCACTCAGATATACAATGGGCTTCATCAACAGCATAAAAAGAAATCTTTATACTCTTAAGCATTGCAATATTTTCTGCCTTTGTAAGTGACTCTGGGGCTACATATAGTAATTTTGTTACCCCTGACAATAAGTCTTCCTTCACTTCACTTATCTGTGCTTTGTTTAAAGAAGAATTTAAAAAATGGGCTATCCCATCATTCTGCGAAACAAATCCCCTAATTGCATCCACTTGATTTTTCATTAAAGCAATTAGTGGTGAAATAACAATTGCTGTCCCCTCCATCACTAAAGCAGGAAGTTGATAGCATAAAGACTTCCCACCACCAGTAGGCATGAGGACAAAAGCATTGTTCCCAGCTACTAAATGCTTGATAATATCTTCTTGATTAGCCTTAAAAGAATTAAAGCCAAAAAAACCCTTCAATTTGGAATGCAAAACACTCGAATCTATTCCCATTTAATAATACTTTTACTCACTAAGTTAAAGAATATTTCTTATATTTGTAACCGTTTTGAGAAAAATCATTAAAATGTTTACAAAAGAAAACTTCAAAAAGTTAAAAAGCAAGGTAATCTCCATTGAAAATAATGAATCTACTGGAGGTATACTACTTCTTATTTGTACAGTTATAGCTGTAGCTTTGGCTAGCTTTCCTGAGACAAGAGGTTTTGATGCTTTTTGGGACAAGGAATTAGGTTTTGCTTTTGAAAACAAAACCCTAATCATGTCTCTAAGATCATGGGTAAACAATGGTTTAATGGCGATATTCTTCTTTACCGTTGGTCTTGAGATAAAGAGAGAAATGCTTGTAGGCCAACTAAGTTCTTTTAAAAAGTCAATATTACCAGTTATGGCGGCACTTGGAGGTATGATTGTACCTGCTCTCATTTATGCTGGATTTAACTGGAATCATCCTGAGAGCATCCATGGTTGGGGTATTCCTATGGCAACTGATATAGCCTTTGCCTTGGGGGTACTTTCTGTTTTGGGTAAGAGAGTGCCAATTTCTCTTAAAGTTTTCCTTACAGCATTTGCTATTATAGATGACTTGGGTGCTATTGTAGTTTTAGCCATATTCTACCCTTCACATGACATACACACTATATATTTACTATATGTGCTAATAATATTCATAATACTTCTGTTGATGAATAAGATCAAGGTGAGACATTCAATATACTATATAATATTAGGTGTTATCATGTGGTATTTTATGTATAGGAGTGGAATCAATGCTACAATTTCAGGTGTACTTCTTGCTATGGCTATCCCTTCAAAAGGTATAACTAGAGATCGCGCCTTCAGTGTACAATTAGAGTCTCTTTTACATAAATTCAAGAAATCTGAAGCTATTGAAGAAATTACGGTTAAACCCGTTCCTAAAAAATTGCCTGCTACAGCTCGGGAAGGTAATGTGCTTACAAATACAGACCAGCAGCATATAATCTATAGTATGAATAGAGAGCTTGGAAGAGTAACTCCATTGATGCATCAGTTTGAAGTTCGCTTGCAACCTATTGTCAACTTCATAATTATGCCATTATTTGCTTTAACAAATGCTGGAGTTGCACTAGATTTTAGCGTCTTTAGTAGTGGTATCCCTGCATTAAGTCTAGGTATATTCTTTGGATTATTACTAGGTAAACCAATAGGTCTATTCCTATTTAGCTTTATAAGTATAAAATTAGGCTTTGCTGCAAAACCTGTTGGGGCAAATTGGAAGCAGTTATTCGCTGTGACAATTTTTGGTGGCATAGGCTTTACTATGTGTATTTTCATAAATGGATTAGCATTTACAGATCCCGCACTAATTGATATGGGTAAGATAAGCATACTTATTGCTTCTGCCACTGCATCAATTGCAGGAATTCTCGCCATGCGTTTGGTAACCAAGAAATAATTTTACTACCTTTGTAGGTTATTATGACAAATCTGAATTAAAAACAATTAAAATAATTTAAAATGAAAACACTAAAAATTTTTGCAGCTGGCCTTATCGCTGCACTCGCAGTTTCTTGCGGCACATCAAAAACACCATCAGTGGAAGCACCACTTCCTTCAAAAGGAGAAGTTGACTCTGTTAGTTATTACATCGGTGTTAACTTTGGCTCAATGCTTAAAGGTTATGGTTGGGCTGAAAAACTTTCAGATATCAACATGGCTGAACTTAAGAGAGGTATGAAAGATTTCTTAGAGGCAAATGGCACTCCTGATCCTAATGACAGTGCATTTACAGCACAGTTTAGATATGATCTTAAAGACATGAATACTTCTATCCAGGGTTATATGACTAAGCTTCAGAACCATAAAGCAGAAGTAAAGAAAGCAGAAGAAGTTGCTTGGTTTGAAGAAAATGCTAAGAAAGAGGGCGTTCAACAAACAGAAAGTGGTCTTCAGTACATTATCCAAGTTGAAGGAGAGGGTGAAAAAGTTACAGCTCAAGATACAGTTGTAGTTAACTATAAAGGAACTCTTCTTGATGGTACTGTATTCGATGAGAACGATTCGACTACATTTGCAGCGAATAGAGTTATCCAAGGTTGGACTGAGGGCTTAGGTCTTCTTGGTAAAGGAGGAAAAGCAACTCTTTACATCCCTTATGAACTAGCTTATGGCGAAAGAGGAACTTACGGTATTGAGCCTTTCTCAACTCTAATTTTCGACGTTGAGGTATTGGATATCAAGAAACATGTTGCTCCAGAAGTTAAATAATTATTATGGCTTTAGAGTTAGAGGGTAGAATTACCCGTAAATTGGATATTCAGTCTGGTGAATCAGCAAGAGGACCTTGGTCAAAACAAGAGTTTGTGGTTGAGTATCAGGAGGGAAATTTTCCTACACAGGTGTGCATGAATGTGTGGGGTGAGGATAAAATCAAAGACTTGGCAAAATATCAAGTTGGCGATAAGGTAAAGATTGCGTTTAATCTTAGTAGCCGTGAATATAACGGACGCTGGTATTCCGACATAAGAGCTTGGAGAATTGAGCCAGCAGAAGCACAGCAAGCTACACCACCATCTTATAATCAACCTGCACCTCCTCCTTCTGTTGAAGATTTCCCAATGGGAGAGGATGATGAAGATTTACCATTCTAAACTTCCATCTAGCTAAACTAAAAGCGATTTTCTTTTGAAAGAGAATCGCTTTTTTATTAATATGATCACAATAATATGGTTTTTGGGCACGAAACGGCTGTAAAGCAGTTTTTGTCCGTTTAATGATTCTATAGCTCGAGCCAGTGGATTTCTGGATCGCGCGCCCAGTAGGAGAGCTGACGTTTAGCATAGCGACGTGTGTTTCGTTGAATGAGTTCTATTGCTCGATCCAAAGTAGTAACGGGACCATCGCCTGGAGAAGTTGGTCCCCAATCCTCTGTCGGAACTTTCTCCTCCATATAATCAAACCAAGCAAATATTTCTTTATACCCCACTGTTTGAAGAGCTGCTAAATCTCTATATTTAACCAATGATCGTACTTCATCTACAAGCCCCTCGTCAATCATTTGATACACTCTTCTATTTATTCTTTCATAGAGAATTTCTCTAGGTCTATTTAAGCCTATTTTCTGAATTTCAAAATTACGTTTTTTAGGAGATTCTGTCTTAAAAGAAGAAAAAGGTTTTCCAGTCATTATACATACTTCAAGAGCCCTAACAACTCTTTGCCCATTAGCAATGTCTATTTCATGGTAAGTTTCTGGATCTAAGCGTTTTAATTCCACTCTCAAAGATTCTACTCCTTCTTCTTCTAACCTTCTGGTCAATTCTTCTCTAAGTTTTAGATCTGCTTCTGGAAAATCATCTAAACCACGGCATAGAGCATCTATATAAAAACCCGAGCCTCCTGTCATTACCAAAGTATTATGCCCCTGAGCGAAAAGCTTTTCAATTAAGGCAAGAGCTTCTACTTCATATTTTCCAGCAGTATAAAGTTCTTCTACTGTATGAGAATGGATAAAATAATGCTTCACAGCAGAAAGCTGCGAAGCTGAAGGAATCGCCGTCCCAATAGACATTTCCTTATAGATCTGACGTGAATCACAAGAAATAATAGGAGAATCATATTTAAGAGCCTTTTCAATGCTAAAGTCTGTTTTACCTACAGCTGTTGGCCCTAGTATGATGATAAGTTTATTCATCTTCTACATAAATCTCCTCTATATCATCATCGTCTTCGTCTTCATAATCATCTTCGTCGACATCATCGTCGTCGAAATCATCATCGTCATCACTATACATAGGTGCGTTTTTCTTTTCCTCAGGAAGGTCCTCATAAGCGACATAACCATTTTCAAACTCAATAGGATTAGGTCCTTTAGACTCTATTAATATAGGATATGTTACTCTTGGAGTTTCCTTACCTTCACCCTCAAAAGTTATTACTACACTTTTTATATTAGTTGTGTCATAAAAATAAACAATATAATCTTCGCCTTTTTCACGACAATGCCCTATAGTTATATCATCTATTGTTCCACTTCCAAGATCAAAAATTCCATAACGCGCACTTACATTTCCTTCTGCATCGAAGGCTTTAAATACTATTAATTGATCCTGTGGGAAATCCATATCAACTCTCATTTGTTTATGAAATTGATAAAGAGTAGTGCTATCTTTTAGCTCATAAACTCTTGTAAAACCCTTAAGACCAGGAAGTGACACTCTATATTTCAGTACCATAATTAGTTAGATTTTTTATATAAAATATGCCTCAATCATTGTTGAAGCACCATCAAAGATAAGAAATATATAGGTATTATTACTGCTTGTAAGAGAAAAAATGTTAAATTTGGGATTGATGAACGAAACAGAAACTCTAATTCAGGACTCTTATAAGAGTATTGCCTCTCCTTCTGAGGGCTTATTTAAGGACAAAGGAAGCAGATTCATTGCCCTAGCTTATCCTGTTGAAACTGAAGAAGAGATTAAAGAAATCATAGCTGACATTAAAAAAGAGCATTATAGTGCTCGTCATCATTGTTATGCCTATCGCCTTGGTTACCAAGGAGACATCTTTCGCGCTAATGATGACGGAGAGCCATCTAGTTCAGCGGGAAGACCCATATTAGGACAAATTCTTTCTAGTGAACTAAGTGATATACTTGTAGTGGTTGTAAGATATTTTGGTGGAATAAAATTAGGAGTTCCTGGTTTAATTCAAGCCTATAGAGAATCTACTGCAGATGCAATTGCAAATGCAGAAATCATAGAAAAAATAGCAGGAAAAATCTATAAGATACATTTTGAGTATCTAAGTATGAACGATGTTATGAAGATTATCAAAGACATGGAACTAGAACAAAGAAACCAAGTTTTTGATATTTCATGTACGCTTGAAGTAAGGGTTCGCCTTGCTTTGGAAGAAGATTTCCTTGCAAGAATAAATGATATAAATAATTGTTGGGTTAAGGAAATGTAGATAATCAATATATATGAAGAACAAAAGTCTTATTTCTATTAGGGACTTCACAAAAGAAGAAATCCTACATGTATTAGAGGCAGCAAAGGAATTTGAAGCAGATAGGGAGCAGCAATTTCTAACAGGTAAGGTAATAGCCTGTTTGTTTTTTGAACCATCTACCAGGACTAGACTGAGTTTTGAGGCAGCCATCAACCGTCTTGGCGCAAAATTCATTGGATTTTCTGATGTAAGCAATACTAGTTTAACTAAAGGGGAATCTTTGAAGGATACCATTAAAATGGTAACTAACTATGTGGACTTAATAATAATGCGACATCCTCTGGAAGGTAGTGCAAGATATGCTTCAGAGGTAGCAACAGTGCCTATAATAAATGCTGGTGATGGAGCAAATCAACATCCAACTCAAACTCTTCTTGACTTATATTCTATTCTTCAAACTCAAGGTACCCTAGAAGGATTGACAATTAAATTAGTGGGTGATCTAAAATACGGTAGAACCACACATTCTCTTGTTCAAGCAATGTCACATTTCAATCCAAAATTCATCTTTACAGCACCTTCTGAACTACAAATGCCTCAAGAATATAAAGACTTTTTAGACAAACGTGGTGTCGAATACACTGAAACCTCTTCATTAGAAGAACATATCGATGACTGTGATATTCTATATATGACTAGAATCCAAGAAGAAAGATTCACTGATCCGATGGAGTATAAAAAGGTTAAAAATGTATATAGTCTTAATGCCTCCATGCTAGGAGAGGTGAAAGAAAACATGAAAATTCTTCACCCTCTTCCAAGAGTTACTGAAATTGCAGAGGATGTGGATGAAACCAAATATGCTTATTATTTTAGACAAGCAGAAAATGGTCTCTATGTAAGAATGGCAATAATTTCATGTTTACTAGGGTATAGATAATCATTAAAACTAACAATTATGACACAGAAAAAACTTGTAGTAAGCGCATTGGAAAACGGCACTGTACTGGACCATATTCCAGCTGAAAATGTATACAAAGCTCTCGACATCCTTAATCTTAGAGGTATCAAAAATCAAATTACAATAGGAGTAAATCTTAATAGTAAACTCTACGGCAAAAAGGGTATTATCAAAATTGCAGATATGTTTTTTGAAGATGATAAGTTAAATAAACTTGCTCTTATAGCTCCAAATGCGACAGTTAATGTAATTCGTAATTTTGAGGTGGTGGAGAAAAGAAAAATTGAGATGCCTAAAGAAATAATTGGTATTGCTAAATGCATGAATCCCAAATGTATCACAAACCATCAAGATGTTAAAACTCGTTTCAAAACAAGGGAACGCAATGGTGAAATTCAACTTATATGTCAGTACTGTGAAAAGGTTTCTGACACAATTGGAATTTATTAGATTATAAATATTAACACTAAAAATATAGAAGTATGAAAAAAGTACACAATTTTACGGCTGGTCCTTGCGTTCTTCCAGGCCAGGCTATCGACAAAGCAATTGAAGCTTTAAAGGATTTTGACGGAACTGGCGTACCTGTCATTTCTATTTCTCATAGAGATAAAAAATGGGTAGCTGTTATGGATGAATGTAAAGCTCTATGGAAGGAGTTATTGAATATTCCTGATACCCACGAAGTTCTTTTCCTTGGTGGTGGCGCTAGTATGGGATTTCTAAATGTTGTTATGAACTTTCTTGAAACAAAGGCTGCTTATCTAGAAACTGGTGTCTGGGCTAAGAAGGCCTATAAAGAAGCGAAAGGCTTAGGCGAAGCTTATGCTGTTGCTTCCTCGGCAGACAAGACTTTTAGTTACATCCCTAAAGACTATGAAATCCCAACTGATGTAGACTATTTTCATATTACAACAAATAACACAATCTACGGTACTGAGATTCGCCACGACATAGATTCTCCTGTTCCACTTATCGCTGATATGTCTTCAGACATTTTGAGTCGTCCTATAGATGTAAGCAAATATGCATTAATATATGGTGGTGCTCAGAAAAATGTTGGCCCTGCTGGTGTAGCTTTCTATATTGT
>CAYFTA010000025.1:0-6309 GCA_964346015.1 uncultured Muribaculaceae bacterium
AAGAACAAAAGTGGAGACAAAAAGCAAAAAAACTTTCTGAAGGTCTATCCAGAATACTTAAAGATAAGAGTGCTAGCTACTATTATAAAAAGATTATTAGTTCTAGAGATAGGGGTATAAGATATTTCGTTATTCATGATAAAGTAACTCATGACACCTATATGGAGTTAAAGAAGCTTCCACTTTTTAACGAAGGACCTTATGAAGGTGGTATATGTGTAGATCAAAAAGATAATAGAGAATATCCATATGACAATTTAGCAAAACGGGTTATTGGACATATTAAGGATCTAGAAGATACAAATGTAAGAACTAAAATTGGGGTTGAAGCGGCCTATGACGAAGTTCTAAAAGGGAAAGAAGGTAAGGTCTGGAAAAAAATTACGGATAATAAAGGAAGAATCATAGATAGGGATAGTGCGATTGTAGATGTAGTTAATGGATGTAATGTGCGTACTACCATTGATATAAACCTTCAAGACATAGCAGATCGTGCGCTTAGAAAGCAGATTAAAGATGATGAAAAAATTGAGGGTGGCAGTGTAATCCTAATGGACGTAGAAACAGGGGCAATTAGAACCATGGTGAACTTAAGGAAAAATCGTCAGGGAGAATTGGCTGAAAGTTATAATATGGCTATAGGGATGGCTGGAGAACCTGGTTCTGTTTTTAAATCCGCTGTTTTAATGGCCTTGCTTGATGATGGAAATATAAAGCTTAGCTCAACTATTCCCACAAATGGTGGTAGACTTAATAATAAAGTGAGCGTGGATGAATATATACGCAGATATGAAAGAAATACAAATAGAAAAGAAATATCAGTTATAGATGGTTTTGAAATGTCTTCAAACTATGTTTTTAGAAAACTAGTTCAAGACAGATGGGGTAGCAACCCTCAAGAGTTTATTGATATACTTAAAACTTATCACTTACACGGAGATTATAATTTTGAAATATCTGGCTTCCAAAAGCCTAAGTTCCCAGACCCAAAAGACAAAAATTGGAGTCCTACAGACCTTATTTCAATTGCTATTGGCTATACAGTTACTCAGACTCCCCTACATATTGCTACTTTCTACAACGCAATAGCTGCCAAAGGCAAGTTAAGCAAACCATATATAGTAGAAGCAATTGAAAAAGACGGAAAAGTAGTGGAAGAGTTTAAGCCAACTATAATCAATAAACGCATATGTTCTAGAGAAACAATTGATAGTTTAAGTTTTGCTTTAGAGAATGTAATTGTAGAAGGAACTGGTAAAAACTTAAAAAACACTAAGTGTAAGGTTGCTGGAAAAACTGGTACAGCTCGTGTCGTTTTAAGTGCAGGGGAAAGGAGTGGAAGTAGAGACCCGTACCAAGATAGAGAAGGAAGAAGACGTTATCAGGCTACATTTGTTGGTTACTTTCCTGCTGATAATCCTAAATACACGGTTTTAACCACGTTATATACAGTACTCTCAAAAGAAACTTACTATGGTGGAACCCTTCCAGCTTATACAACAGCTGAAATTGTAGATAATGTTTTCTCGTTTAGTAGTAAAGGAAATCAATATATAAAAAATGGGAAAATGCCTGAAATGAAGGCTCAAAAAATCTATATAGGAGATAAATATAAAGTACCTGATGTAAAAGGATTAGGGCTAAGCGATGCAATTTATTCTATTGAAAATCATGGCTTTAAATGCGAATATAACGGAATCGGACATGTTAAAAGTCAAATACCTACGCCAGGAACTCAAGCAGAACCAGGAAGTATAATAAAGTTAGTACTTAATTAAAATGAAATTAAACAAACTCATATCAAAAATAGAACCTATTTCCTTAAGTGGAAATACAGACATTGCGATTAAAGATATATGCAACGACTCTCGTAAAGTTGGAGCAGGGTCACTTTTTATCGCAGTTCCAGGTTTTGCAAGCAATGGACACGATTATGCTAAAGTAGCTGTTGAAAAAGGTGCTTGTGCAATAGTTTATGAGGACAAATATAAATTAGAAGAAAATTTACAAGATGTAAATATTTCAAAACTAACATTAATACAAGTAAAGAACTCAAGGCATGCTTTAGCAATTTTAGCATCAGAATTTTATGACAATCCCTCTGAAAAGCTAAAACTCGTAGGAATTACAGGCACTAATGGAAAAACAACAACTGCTACTCTATTATATCAACTTTTCACTAGCCTAGGTTATCGCTGTGGCTTACTTTCAACCATTGCCAACTATGTGGGTACAAGAAGATTTGAAACATCAAATACAACTTCGGATCCATTGACCATAAATTCTTTACTTAATGATATGGTAAATGATGGTTGTGAATTTTGCTTTATGGAAGTTAGTTCCATTGGAATAGAACAAGAAAGGATTGAAGGTCTAAAGTTCAAAGTTGGAATATTTTCAAACTTAACTCATGATCATCTTGATTATCATAAAACCTTTGCAGAATACCTTCGTTGTAAGAAACTTTTCTTTGATAAACTCCCTGCAGATGCTATTGCCATCACAAATATTGATGATAAAAATGGTCTAGTAATGATGCAAAACACAAGAGCAAAAGTTGTCACTTATTCATGTAAAACTCTAGCTGACCATAGTTGTAAAATTATTGAAGAAAGTTTCGATGGAATGTTATTAAAGATAGATGGAGTTGAGACATGGAGTAGATTAATAGGCTGGCATAATGCCTATAATCTCATAGCCCTATATGCAACAGCGCTTAGCCTTGGAGCAAAAGAAGAAGAAACATTGATCGCGCTAAGTGATCTAAAACCAGTTCCAGGAAGACTAGAAAACATACAAGGTCCAGACGACAAAGTAGTTATTATAGACTACGCTCACACAGCTGATGCTCTAGAAAATGTACTTAGCACAATAAAAGACATTGCACCTGATAGACCTTTAATTTGTCTTTTTGGATGTGGTGGAGATAGAGATAAGGCAAAGCGTCCAGAAATGGCAAAGATTGCTCAGAAATACTCGGACAGGATTGTAGTAACATCGGATAATAGTAGGTCAGAAAAGACTAGTGATATAATGGCTGATATTAAAACTGGCTTTGACCTAAGTGGAAGAGCAAAAAGTCTTTTTATAGAAGATAGAGAAGAAGCCATCAGAACAGCCATAATGATTAGTCCTGTTGGCTCTACAATATTACTTGCAGGTAAGGGACATGAGACTTATCAAATTATCGGCAATGAAATAAATCACTTTGACGAAAAAGAAATAGTAGAGAAAATTTTTAACGAAATGAAAAATTAAATAAAATGATTTACCACTTATTTGAATTCCTAAAAAATTACAATATACCTGGTCAGGGACTAATGCAGTATCTGAGTTTCAGGGCAATTCTCGCAAGTTTGACTTCTCTTCTCATAGGTATTTTTATAGGAAAGAAGATCATTAGGTATATGAAAAAGAAGCAGATTGGCGAAGAAATTCGTAATCTGGGTTTAGAGGGACAAAAAACCAAGTCAGGTACGCCAACAATGGGTGGTATCATTATCTTTATTTCTATTGTTGCTTCAGTTCTTCTTTTTGCAGACCTAAGTAATATCTATATAATCTTACTATTAATCAGCACTATATGGTTTTTCTTAATTGGGTTTGCTGATGATTATATCAAAGTCTTCAAACATGATAAAAGAGGCTTAAGTGCAAAAGCAAAACTATTAGCTCAGGGTATACTCGGACTAGCAATTGGATTAGCAGTTTGTTTTAGTGATCAAATCGTAGTTAGAGAACATGTTCCAAGTCAAGAGCTGGATGAAGCATTGACAGAAACAATGGTAGCTAGAGACCAGGTTAAGAGTACAAAAACTACTATTCCATTCGTTAAAGATAATGAGTTTGATTATAAATGGCTTTCTCCATTCAAAGGTAAATGGGGCTGGTATGGGAAATGGGCCATATATGTGATAATGATAGTAATAGTCATTGTGGCATGTTCAAATGGTACAAATCTCACTGATGGGATGGATGGACTCGCAAGTGGGACATCATCAATAGTCGGAATTGTTCTGGGGATCTTCGCTTATCTGGGTGGTAACGTGATAAATGCCCAATACTTAAATATCATGTATATACCTGGGACAGGAGAAATTGTGGTATTTATGGCTGCCTTTGTTGGAGCTTTAATTGGCTTCCTTTGGTATAATTCATACCCTGCACAAGTCTTCATGGGAGATACAGGAAGCTTAATGTTAGGTGGAATAATTGGAGTAACGGCTATTCTCATTAGAAAGGAACTTCTCATCCCAATCCTATGTGGAATTTTCTTTGTGGAAAGCCTTTCTGTGCTTATGCAGAGGTCATATTTCAAATATACTAAGAAGAAATACGGAGAAGGAAGAAGAATATTTAAGATGGCACCACTTCATCATCATTTTCAGAAAGAAGGGATACCAGCCTTGATTAGAGTTCCAAAAAGAGCCTTACCAGAAAATAAAATAGTAGTTAGATTTTGGATTATTTCTCTAATCCTAGCTGTCGCTACAGTTGCAATGTTAAAAATTAGATAATTATGTCAAGAATAGTTGTATTAGGAGGAGGAGAAAGTGGAGTCGGCGCTGCAATCCTCGCAAAAACAAAAGGTTTTGATGTTTTTCTTTCAGATAAAGGAAAACTCAATAACGAATATAGAGATATGTTGGATAAATGGGAAATAGCATATGAAGAAGAGTCCCATACTGAAGAACTTATTCTAAATGCTAATGAAATCATTAAAAGTCCAGGAATACCAGATACTGTTCCTGTGGTTAAGAAAATCAAAGATGCTGGTATAAAAATAATTTCAGAAATTGAATTTGCTGGAAGATATGATTCTGCGAAAAAGGTTTGTATTACTGGTAGTAATGGTAAGACAACTACAACTTCTCTTATCTACTATCTTCTAGAGCAGGCTGGTGTCAATGTAGGCCTAGGTGGCAATATTGGAAAAAGCTATGCCTATCAGGTTGCAACAAGCCAACACGATGTATATGTACTGGAGTTAAGTAGCTTTCAGTTAGACAATATGTATGACTTCAAGGCCGACATTGCTGTCATCACAAACATAACACCCGACCATCTTGACAGATATGATAATAATATGGAAAACTATGTAAAAGCAAAGTTCCGTGTTACGAGAAATATGAAAAATGATGATTGTTTTATTTTCTGTTCTGATGACGAAATAACAGTTAATCATCTCAATGAAATAATTGGAAAAGTTAAAATGCTACCTTTCTCACAAAAAGAAGAACTAGAGCAAGGCGCTTTCCTTAAAGATGATCAGATTATAGTAAAATATGAAGAAGAGGAATGTGATATCTTCCTTCAAGAACTTGCATTAGGAGGACGTCACAATATCTATAATTCGATGGCAGCAGCTCTTGCAGCTAAAGCCATGGATGTAAATAATACAGTAATTCGCGAAAGTCTTGCTTCGTTCAAGGGTATTGAGCATCGTCTTGAAAATGTTCTTAGTGTGGGTGGAGTTATGTATATAAATGACTCAAAGGCAACAAATGTAGATGCAGCATGGTATGCACTTGATAGTCAGCGTAAACCTGTAATCTGGATTGTTGGTGGTGTGGATAAGGGTAACGACTATTCTAGTCTAATTCCACTAGCAAAAGAAAAGGTCAAAGCTATGATATGTCTTGGTAAGGACAATACAAAATTCCATGAATCATTCAAGGGCGTGGTTGAGTCTATTCAAGATGCAAATTCAGCAGAAGAAGCTGTGAAACTCGCATATAAACAAGCGAAAGAAGGAGATGTGGTTCTACTTTCTCCATGCTGTGCAAGTTTTGATTTATTTGAAAATTACGAAGATAGAGGAAACCAATTTAAGGAAGCAGTTAGAAGGTTATAAACAATGAGTAAGAAGATTAGAAAATCAAAGTACAATCTCTGGAATTTTATAGATAGTATCGAAGGAGATAAAGTTATATGGATGATTTTTTTATTATTAATCATGACATCCATGTTAGCTGTCTTTTCTTCAACTTCCTTACTTGCGCTAACACAAGATACTACTCGTATTAATATAATTAAAACTCAGGGTAAAATAGCAGCAGTATGCGTTATAGCCGTTTTTTTAATATATAAAATAAAGGACATCGGATTATTCAGATTCTTTGGAAAATGGTGCTTTTTTATTTCTTTATTTTTCTTGCTACTACTAGTTTTTGAAGTAAAGTTTCCTCCTTTCATCAAAGGTGAACCTTTCATCAAAGCTGAATATATAAACTATGCATGGCGTACTGTTAGAGTATGGAAGATACAAATCCATGTATTTGAAATAGTTAAGGTCTGTATGGTCCTTTA
>CAYFTA010000025.1:6409-15279 GCA_964346015.1 uncultured Muribaculaceae bacterium
TATGGAAGATACAAATCCATGTATTTGAAATAGTTAAGGTCTGTATGGTCCTTTACTTGGCCTGGGCTGTCTATGCATATAATAAAGATGAATTTCGCTTTGCCAATTGGTTAGGAAAGAAGAAGCATTTTCGCTTTATGAAAAAACCTTTAGCAAAGAAGATTTTTTACATGTACCTACCTATATTAATAGTAATAGGCTGTGTACTCAAAGGAGGAAACTCATCTGCTTTGCTTATAGGTGGAACATTAATAGCTACTCTTCTAGTAGGTGGAATTTCAAAAAAAGAAATCTTACTCACAGGTCTTGCTGCCATAATCCTTTTTTTCGGTGCTGTAACACTGTATTTTGCTAGCGATGGTAAATATTTTAATAGAATTGGCACTGCAATTAGTCGTCTAGGCAGAAGTACAGACATAGAAGTTGTAAAAAAACATAAGGAGAGAACGAGGGAGTTTTACGATGCTGTAGACAGTATAAGACAACCTATGGCAGCACGAATAGCTGTGCATGAAGGTGGTTTTTTTGGAAAGGGCCCTGGTGGAAGTACTCAGAAGTATACTGTCTCTCAAATGTTTGGTGACTATATGTATAGTTTCCTACTAGAAGAATATGGTTTAATAGGTGGCATACTCATTATCATGCTCTATGTCAGCCTCTTAGCACGAGGGTCATTAGTCGCCCGAATGTGTGATGATGATGATTTTGCAAAAACTACCATTGGAGGTTTAACAATTTTAATAACATCACAGGCCTTCTTTCATATGTTAGTAAACATAGACATAGGCCTAATAACGGGACAAACCTTACCATTGATTAGTCATGGTAATAGTTCCTTAATTATGTTTTGCTTTGCCTTCGGAGTAATACTTTCAATTAGCCGAATTGCTAAGAAGAATATGTTAAAACAAGAAGCTATGGCTGAACCTATATATACTGGTGATGAAGTACAAGATAGATTAAGTGATTTAGATAGATTAGAATCAGATGAAATATAAAAAAATCAAAGCAATTATAAGTGGTGGGGGGACTGGTGGCCATATCTTCCCTGCGCTATCTATCGCTAATAAGCTTAAAGAATTAAATCCTGATACTGAAATCTTATTTGTAGGAGCAGAAGGAAGGATGGAAATGGATAGGATACCTGAAGCTGGTTATAAAATAATTGGCTTACCTGTAGCTGGACTACAAAGAAGTTTAACTCTATCCAATTTAGCACTTCCATTCAAGCTTATTAAAAGCTTAAGGCTTTCAAAGAGGATAATTAAAGACTTTAAACCAGATATTGCCATAGGTGTAGGGGGTTATGCTAGTGCTCCCCTTCTATGGTCTGCCTCGCGTATGCATATTCCCACACTCATTCAAGAACAAAATTCATATGCAGGTTTGGCAAACAAAATCTTAGGTAAAAAGGCTAAAAGCATTTGTGTTGCTTATGAGGGAATGGATAAATTCTTTCCTTCTGATAAAATTGTACTTAGTGGCAACCCTATAAGAAAAGATATTATTCCTGCCACTGAAGCTATGATTACTGAAGGTTTAAAGTTTTATAATCTATCTGAGGATAAGAAACATATATTCATTGTGGGTGGTAGTCTCGGAAGTAAAACTTTGAATGATTCCATGATGCATTGGATTTCAGAAGGTTGTAAAGGTGGGGATGGAGTTGAAATACTATGGCAATGTGGTAGATATTATCTTCCTCGCGTAAAAGAGTTCATGAAAGAGCAAAGTAAGGATGAAAGAAAGGCAGAAATACTTAAAAACATAAAATTTAGCGATTTTATACAAAGAATGGATTTAGCCTATGCAATGGCTGATATAGTAATATCAAGATCTGGAGCTAGTTCAATTTCTGAACTATGTGTAGCACAGAAGGCTTGCATCTTTGTACCATCTCCAAATGTGGCAGAAGATCATCAAACTCATAATGCCATGGCTTTGGTAAATAAAGATGCTGGTATTTTGGTAAAAGATAGTGAAGCTGTGGAAAAATTGCTGCCAACTGCTTTTGATTTGTTAGCTAATGAAGCTAAAATAGCTTCAATGGAAAAAAATATAGGAAAATTAGCAAAGACCAATGCAGCAGAAATAATTGCAGAAGAAGTTTATAGAATAATATAGATATGTCAGAATATAAAAACATATATTTCATAGGAATTGGTGGCATAGGCATGAGTGCCATTGCTAGATATTATAATCAAAAGGGCTTAAAAGTCAGTGGTTATGATAAAACCCCTTCTGAACTCACAGCTCAATTAGAAAAAGAGGGTATCGAAATCCACTATGAAGACAATATTGACTACATTCCTAAAGACAAGGAAAACACTCTTGTAGTCTACACTCCTGCTGTCCCTAAAACAATGAAAGAGTTAGTGTACGTAATGGATAATGGATATAATGTGCTTAAACGCTCAAGAACCCTGGGAGAGATTGCAAAGGGACAAAGATGTCTAGCCGTTGCTGGCACTCATGGAAAGACAACTACTAGCACAATGCTGGCCCACTTATTCGAAGATAGTGGGGTGGGTTGCTCTGCTTTCTTGGGTGGAATTAGTAAGAATTATAATACTAATCTTCTAGTTAGCACAAATCCCACTCTTGTAGCAGAAGCTGACGAATATGATAGGTCATTTTTACAGTTATTTCCTGAAATTGCTGTAATTACTTCAATGGATGCAGACCATTTGGATATATATAATGACGCTTTAGAGTTTGCTAAAGCTTTTAAGGCTTTTGCTTCTCAGGTGAATAAAACTCTCATTAAAAAATATGGCTTAGACATTGGTCCAGATGATACAAATGCAAATATTTTGACATATTCGTATCAAAATATTGAAGCCGACTTTCATGGAGAAAACATAGTTCCTGACGACTGTGGTTATTTTAGTTTCGACCTTCATCATCCCAAAGGTGTAATTAAAAATTGTAAGGTTGGAATCCCTGGATGGGTCAATGTGGAAAATGCTATTGCAGCATCGGCTGTAGCTTTAACCTATGGTATAGAAGAGGAAAAAATTAAGAAAGCCTTAGAAAGTTTTATTGGAGTAAAACGTCGATTCGACATTCACCTCAACACCCCAAAGCTTTCATACATAGATGATTATGCCCACCATCCAAAAGAAATTGCTGCTGCTATTAGTTCAATGAGAAATATCTTCCCTGGAAGAAAACTTACAGCAATTTTTCAACCACATCTCTACACGAGAACAAGGGATTTTGTGGATGAATTTGCAAAAGCTTTGAGCGAAGTAGATGAATTGATTTTATTAGATATTTATCCAGCTAGAGAAGAACCCATACCAGGTGTAAGTTCAGAAATTATTTTTGATAAGGTCATAGGTCCAAAAAAAATCTTGCTACAGAAAGAAGAATTAATGGATTTTCTTCAAGACCACGAAACAGATGCATTAATTACTTTTGGTGCTGGAAATATTGACCGTTTTGTTGGCCCAATAACAGAACTCTTAAAAAGTAGATTGAAATAAATGAAGATGTGGAAGAGCATACTATTTGGTATTTTGACAGCTATTTTAATAGCAGTCATGGTGGTTTCTGTACTTGCTGGACAGAAGTATAAAGAAAGAATAGAATGCACTGGACTAAAGATAGAAATTATTGATAATCACATAAATAACTTTGTTTTAGAAGAAGAAATTAAAGAGCTACTTGATAAAGAATTCGGCTCTTGTAAAGGTTATCTCGCTGATAGCATAAATCTAGTAAAAATAGAAAAAGTTATTAGCACTAAAAGTGCTGTTAAGGATGCAATAGCCTATGTAAGTAAAGATGGCTTATTAAATATAAAAGTAACGCAACAAAAGCCTATTGCCCGTTTACAAACAAGGGGTGGAGGTTATTATATAAATGAAAACGGTGGGCTCTTGCCTCTTCAAAAAAACTACACTTCTCATGTACTGGTAGTTGATGGAGAGATAAAAGCAAAGCCTGATCCCGAATGGGTACAACAAGTAGTGAATTTAATTCATTTAATTCAAGAACATAAAAAATGGGAAAATGCAATTGTTCAAATCAATGTTAAAAAGGGTGGAGAATTAGTATTAATACCAAGAGAAGGAAAGGAAAAATTTTTAATAGGCCAGCCTGTTAGAATAGAAGAAAAATTAAGAAAAATAGAGACTTACTACAGTCATATAAAACCAAATATAATAGATAAACATTACGAACACATTGATCTTAGATACGGAAAACAAATAATTTGCAAATAAATATGGAAGAAAGACACATAGTTTCAATTGACCTGGGCACAGCAAAACTAGCCATTACAGTGGCAAAGATAGATGGGAATGACGTTCAGATTATATATTATAAAGAAGTACCATCTGAAGGAATAAGATATAGTGGTATTCTAAATGTTAAACAAGTTTCAGATAGATTAAAGGAACTAATAAGGGAGGCTGAGGATGCCCTAAAAATGAAAATTACACAAGCTGTGGTAGGAATGCCACGATATGCTATACGCCAAGAGACTAGACAAGCCAAAATGGAAAGAGAAGGCGATACATGCATTGAAAAAGATGAAATTGACTATCTAAAAAAATTTGCATTAGATTCTTATCCTTTAGAAGATGCAGAAATAGATGTGGTCTACGGTGCTGTTGCTCAATCTTTTTCTAATGGCGAAGTTTTCCAGGCTATTGAAGAAGATATTATCGGCATGACTGGTAAATATATTGAAGGAGATTTCAAAATCTTCATAGGTAAGAAATCAAGTCTACGAAATATAGATTTGGTTATGAATAATCTGAATATTTCAGCTGCAGCAAAATATTTTACTGCAGACTCTACTGCTAAAGCTGTTTTAACAAAAGCTGAAATGAATAATGGAGTTGCATTGATAGATTTTGGTGCAGGCTGTACTTCTGTAACTATATACCACGGAAATGTTTTAAGATACTATGCTTCAATACCTTTTGGTGGACGAGATATTACTAACGATATTAAAACAGAATGTACTATTTCAAAGAAACTTGCCGAAAATATAAAACTTGGTTTTGGTGCATGTATGCCAGAAAAGCTCCAATCTCTTAGTGAGAAAATAATCCTTATTAAGAGTAATTCGACCGATCCAAATAAGCAACTACCTGTTAAATACCTATCCGAAATAATAACGGCCAGAGTTGAAGAAATAATCATGGCTATACTATACGAAATCCAAAGAAGTGGCTATGCAGACAAATTAAGAAGTGGAATAGTAGTAACAGGAGGATCTGCTCAAATTGCTAATCTCAACAATTTCATAATTGACACTGGTGGTTATAATGTTAGGACAGGCTATGCTCGTCATCTTTTCTCATCTAGTGGTTGTAATGGCCTTGGAGAGACTTCTGCTACCACATCCATAGGTATGATATTAAAAGCAAAAGATGATGATATACTTAATTGTGTGATGAATGTTGATGAATACTCAGCATACAAAAAAGCAGAAGTTGAAACAGCTTCTAAAGAAGAAATTGAAAGAGAGGAAGAAGAACTCGTAGAAGAAGGTAAACACCATGGGACTCTATTTGATAAAGAAGAAATGGATGAAATCATTCAGGAGCCAAAGAAGAAAAAGACAAAACCAAAAAAACAAAAAAAGGAAAACTCACCTATAAGTTGGATTAAGGATATAGCTAATGATTTATTCGAAAGCATTTCAGAAGACGAGAGTAATAAATAATTGATTAAGATTGAGGTACAATATGAATAGACATTTAGAAGTAACACCAAGCGATTGGATTCCTCAAAACTCTATTATAAAAGTAATTGGAGTTGGTGGTGGTGGCTGTAATGCTGTTAATTACATGTATAACCAAAAAATTGAAGGCTGTACTTTCATCGTAACTAACACTGATGCACAGGCCCTAGAAAAATGTGATGTTCCAATAAAGCTTAAAATAGGTAATCTGGGGGCAGGAACCAATCCTACAGAAGGTAGAAATGCCGCTTTAGACCATCAGGATTTGATCGCAGAAACCGTAATTAATTCTGGTACAGATATGCTATTTATAACTGCAGGGATGGGTGGGGGTACTGGTACAGGTGCTGCTCCTGTAATTGCAGCTATGGCTAAAGAAAAAGGAATTTTAACTGTGGGAGTAGTAACCCTTCCATTCAAATCTGAAGGGAATGAAGCTATGTCAAAAGCAGTTGATGGTATAAATGAACTTAAAAAAAATGTAGATAGTCTTCTAATTATCAATAATGAAAAACTCTATGACTATTACGGAGATTTATTGATTCAGGATGCTTTTCCAAAAGCTGACGAAGTTTTAGCTACTGCTGTTAAAGGTATTATAGAGATTATAACACATAGTGGCTTTGTAAACGTAGACTTCAAAGATGTGAAGACTATGATGAAGAATAGTGGCATGGCCTTACTCGGTTGTGGAGTTGGTTCTGGTGAAAACAGACTGGAAGATGCTGTTAAACAAGCTCTTGAGTCTCCACTTTTGAATGACTTCGACTTAAAAACTGCTCAAAATGTTTTGATTAATATTACAGCAGGAAGAAATGATGAGGGCCTATTAATGAAAGAATTAGAAAAAATTAATCAACTAATTCAGGGATATACAGGTAATGCAAATAATTTCAAACGTGGTATCGTTTATAACGATAGCCCTGACTGGGGAGATAAGGTACAAATTACCGTTATTGCTACGGGTTTTAATGCTAGTCAACTAGAT
The DNA here is from genome assembly GCA_964346015.1 of uncultured Muribaculaceae bacterium. Lineage (GTDB taxonomy): Bacteria > Bacteroidota > Bacteroidia > Bacteroidales > UBA932 > Cryptobacteroides. The sequence goes on from CAYFTA010000025.1 coordinate 13,099, forward strand.
GATTTCACAGAATCAAATCTCGGAAATGTTATAAATATAGATAATGACTATGTTTATGATATGCAGAAAAAAGGCAAGTCAGAAGGTATTGAATTAGAAGATATTCGTAGTGAAAAAATTGGTTTTAACGACCCAAGTGCGAGAAAAGCTCTTGTTTTTGATGAAGTTCCTGCGCTAATTGTAGACCCTGGAGTGAACCGTAGTGATTTAGAAAACATAGCAGCTATTAGACGAAAGGCAAAAAGAAATGCAAAACGTGAAGAATAATTTGTATTTTTGTGGCTGATAAAATTGAAGATATGAGTAAAAAGACAAGAGTAAGATTTGCTCCTTCTCCGACTGGTCCATTACACATGGGTGGAGTAAGGACTGCGCTTTATAACTACCTTTATGCTAAACAAAAGGGTGGCGACTTTATTATTAGAATTGAAGATACAGACTCTCAGAGATTTGTTCCTGGTGCTGAAGAATATATAATTGAAGCACTTAATTGGTGTGGTATCATTCCTGATGAAGGTGTTGATGCTTCTGGAAATGTTGTAGAAACTCCATCTCCTCGTCACCCACATGCTCCTTATAGACAAAGTCAAAGAAAGGGTATATACAGAAAATATGCAGAGGAACTAGTTGCTAAAGGTCATGCATATTATGCTTTTGATACAGCCGAAGAGCTTGCCACAATTCGCGCAGAAATGGAGGCAAATAAAGAAAACTTCATATATAATCAAGAGAGTCGTTTGCAGCTACGCAACTCTTTAACTTTACCAGAAGCAGAGTGGAGAGAGCTGGTTGAAACACGTACAGACTGGACTATTCGTTTCAAAATGCCAGTTGATAGAATTGTTAAAATGGATGACCTTATCAGGGGACATGTGGAAGTAAATACAAACACTCTCGATGATAAAGTTCTATGGAAACGAGCTGATGAACTACCAACTTACCACCTTGCAAACATAGTGGATGACCACTTAATGGAAATCACCGAAGTTATCCGTGGGGAAGAATGGCTACCTTCACTTCCACTTCACTATCTTCTTTATGAAGCTTTTGGTTGGTCTGATTCTCAACCACGTTTTGCTCATTTATCCTTATTGCTTAAGCCAGATGGAAAAGGTAAGCTTTCAAAAAGAGATGGGGATCGCTTAGGTTTTCCTGTATTCCCATTAGAGTGGACTAGTCCTGAAGGTGATATTTCACGTGGTTATCGTGAAGATGGATATTTCCCTGAAGCTTTTGTTAATCTTTTGGCTTTATTAGGTTGGAATCCAGGGGATGAACAAGAAATTTTTTCAATGGAAGAGTTGATTGCAGCTTTTTCTTTAGAGAGGGTTATTAAGTCTGGAGCTAAGTTTAATCCTGATAAGGCTAAATGGTTCAATAAAGAATACCTTCGCAAACAACCAGTAGAGAAATTGGTTGAATTGTTCGAGCCAATTCTTGAGTCTCATGGCTTGCACATAGTAGAATGTGGTCGCTGTGCACTTGTTGCAGGTGCTGAGATGACACCTTCTGGAGCAGATTTCAAAAACAAAATATTTTCTTTGGACTATGTTCTCAAAGTTGTTGAGCTTATTAAGGAACGAGCTTCATTCGTTGCAGATTTTTGGGATATTGCTTCTTATCTCTTTGTAGCTCCTACTTCATTTGTAGAAAAAGATGTAACTAAGTTCTGGAAAGAAGAAAACTATACTCTAGCTTTGAAGGTTGCTGATTTTGTTCTAGGGCTTGAAGGCGATTTCTCTAAAGAATCAATTGAGGGACCAATTGAGGAATACATTCGTGGCAATGAATGGCCAATGGGTAGGGTTATGAACTGCTTGCGACTGGCTTTAGTAGGTTCATCAAGTGGTCTCGGCATCGCTGATATCATCAGTCTCATAGGTAAAGAGGAATTCTCCCGTCGTATCAACTACATTCAATCTCAACTGAATTAACGTCACTCCCAAGGGATGTCCTACTTGTCACCCTGAGAGATGTCATTCCAGGGATCTTTAGATGTCATTCCAGGGCTAGTCCTGAGGAGCCCCAAGGGCGACGTGGCCATCTCCGCAAAAAAATCTAAAAAAGATGACTATCATGGTCATCTTTTTTTTATCCGAATGGGCTATAATGTGGATAGTGGTCACTGGCGATCCTCCCACTACGTGGTGCCCTCCCTTTTCGGGAGCCAATGCCGCCCAT
>CAYFTA010000026.1:0-14935 GCA_964346015.1 uncultured Muribaculaceae bacterium
CTAATTGGGGACTACATAATTCGAGGCTTAAGGGCAGGGCGCATTATTTAGGTTTGGGACTATATCTGAATAATCTTTTAAACAATAAGTATTATGCAGACGCATGGGTCTATCGTGCATATTTTCAAGATTCGGCAACGGAGTATATTGCAGAAGGCATATATCCACAAGCCCCATTCAACCTCATGCTCAAACTAACTTATCGTTTTTGATGTTTTGTTTCTTGTTTGCGAGTCTGACGAAAAGGCTATCTCTCGCTCTTAAACTGAAATTGTGGGAGGAGAAATAGCCAGGTAGCTATACAGAAAGGTGCTGTTAAAGCTGGAATTCCGAATGGTAACATAAAGGCGTTCATTCCTGCTTGGATGAAGACCGTCACTATGATTCCTAAGAGAGCCCAAAGTGCTGTTTTCCAACTTGGTTTATAGAAAGTACAGCCTAAGGCAATAGCAGTAAGTACAGGACTAAAGCCATAAAGACCATTAGCTATGTCTGCGCCAGGAGCGAGATAAAACAACTCTACCACTAAAGCTATATATTTCTCCGTCGCGAGCTTTTGACTTATTTGCAGACCATAATATTGAGGATCATATTGTCGGTGTTTTGCATGCCAATAGATCCAATGCGACCAAGGTTTTGGATTGTTTTTTCGATATCCTTTTCTATAATTCCTTCGTGTTCAGAAACGCTAATGCCTTCCATTGCAAGAACTGCTGATTGGATTGCACTTGAGACGCCCGATGCTACTTTCATTGCACAACCAACTTTTGCACCGTCGCAAATCATGCCTGTTATATTGCCAATCATATTTTTTATAGCTGAACATACATGAGAATATGAACCTCCTCTCAAATAAACCAGACCACATGCAGCACCTGTTGAGGCAATTACGCAACCACATAAGGCAGAGAGTTTACCTAAATATGTTTTTATGTGAATAGCAACAAGATGGGCAAGTGTGAGAGCGCGAGCAAGTTCTTCTTCGCTAATATTATATTTCAAAGCATAGGAAATAATGGGCATAGTGACTGTAATTCCCTGATTGCCACTTCCTGAATTACTCATAGCAGGTAGAGTAGAACCTGCCATTCTTGCATCAGAAGCAGCAGCAGTCATAGCCATAGCATAGCTCATAAAATTCTCTCCAAAAATTTCTTTGAATTTAGGGTTAAGGATTGTTTTACCTACATTAAGTCCATAATCACCTTTTAATCCTTCTTCTGCGAGAGCAAGGTTTAGGGTTTTTGAATCGAGTATAAATTCTATATCTTCAAAAGCAATAGCTTCTACGAAATCAAATATTTCAGCAATTGTTAGTTTTGAACCAATTAAAGGCATGTAAACAGGCTTATTATCTTGGACAACTTCGTTAGCTTCTTCCTCATCTGTACTAAAATTATCAAAAGTAATTTTTACAACATTATCATGTCCATCCGCAATTACAGCTTCGCCATAATGTCCACAATCTTCTAGGATTCTTGCTTTGATAAAGAGTTTCTTATCAGTTGTAGCTAGTGTAATTTTTACCTTTCCTGCTTCTACAATTTTTTTAGCAGCTTCAATAGAGTCAGCATCAATTTCCTTAAGTACCTCAAGCCCATATTTTGACTTTCCACATATTGCTCCAAGAGCAGCAGCAATGTCTAAACCCACCATCCCAGTACCAGGTATACCTACTCCCATACCATTTTTTAAGATGTTTCCACTAACTTCTACATGGATTTTATAGTCTGTCTTATTTAGCCAACTACAAGTTGCACAGTGTCCTGCTTCAAAAGCATTTTTACAGCGATTAGTTATTGTTTCCCTTGCAGTCGCTACAGCTAAAGCCACAGCAATCGGTTCGGTACAACCAAGAGCTGGTTTGACTTCTTTTTTAAGCAGATTGATGATTTCTAATTCTCTTGTATTCATTTTTTGAAAAATTCAAAGGTGGATTGAATAATGAGCTCAATATCGGATTTTTCCTTTACAATTTCAAGAGGAAAGCCTAGACTTACAACCCGATGCTTATTACCCTGATATTTAATTCCTGCTGTCATACCTGAATCAGTATATCTTAAAAAGCTTTTTGCATTTTCTCCAGCAGGCCGAAGAGCATCAACAGATTCTACATTATACATAATAGGATTAGGTGAATTATAATAGCTAAAACCATTACCTAAAAGTGGTTCATCCTTAAGCGCTTGAACATTACCACTTTGACTAGCTCTATTTCCAGCCCATTTATAGCCTAAAATTTTTTCAGCAAATTTTTTAGATTGCTCAATGAATAAACTATCTTTTTTAATAGGATAAATTCTGTCATAGATATCTGTGGCTATGTATGATCCAGAAACAAGGATGTGGATACCTTGCTTCGAAAGCTCTGACAAAGCGTCTTGCATTTCAGAATTGAAAACAGAGTATTTTGGTCCAGAAGCCCCATGTCCACTAATAGAAGAAACTTGTTTCCCATTTATTAAATCTATTGCCCATATATCTGAATATGGTTTTGAATCCGAACTATTATCATTTATGAAAGCAGAAGTAAATGCCGATGAGGAAGTGGTGGTAAATGCATGTCCTGACTTCAATATAGCCTCTCCATGTATAATAGCATAGTCAAAAGTATTTCCAGCAACGATTTTACCAGCCTCGCCCTTGTATGATGCTCCAAATCCAGAATTATCATTGCTCAAATATTCAGAATCTCTCCTAAACTCATACATATCTCCGATATATGAAATATTTCTCATATATGCTACTCCACGATCTAGCCTACTATCAAAACCAGCATAACCAGGGTAATCGAACCAAGCAGGAGGGGCTACTCTATTAAAGTTGTTGACAATCAACACTTCTCCTCCTTTTTCTTCTAATGGACGACCAATGCTAACTATCTCAGAAGGGAAACTATAACCACCTTCATTGAATGTTATAATACGGAAACTATAAATTCGATCTGCTTCTATTCCTATCTCTACGCTGTATTCTCCTTCTTCCAGTAATATATTATTCAATTCTATGCCTTTATCAAATACTCCATCATCCACTCTAGACTGTAGAATAAATCCTTTTGCTTTTGCTGTGGGTTCTATATTATCTTCTGTAAGCTTCCATGAAATTCTAGCTTTTGAACCCTCTTCACTGAAACTCACTGCCATATCCCTAACTGGCAGTGGCTGAACAACATAAGGTACAGAATATCTATTACTGAGATATTTCAATATGCCCTTATAGACAGCTCGAGCAGCAATAAAATTAAAACTTGGATCAAGTGCATATCTCATATCAGCAAAGTTTTGATGGGAGAGTAATTCAAGTAAAATTGCTGGAACAGAAGTAGTTCTAGATTCACTATAAGACCTGTCCCAAATAGCACGCCTATTCCATATAGGATCAAATTCTTTTCTAAGGTCTTCAACGATTTGGGTTTGAACAATGTCAGAATATTCTCTTGCTCCCAGCCTATCTTCACCGTTAGGAAGCCTATTACTCCTTTCACAAAGACGAGTATAAATTACAAGTGTACCAATGGTTGAGTCATTAGGAGTGATTCCAGCATCAGTATGCATTGCAAAGGAAAGGTCTATAGGGATGTTTTTCCCATCTTTTTGTTTTGGATTAACATGAGAACCAGCACTAAGATTCGACACCCATGCGCCTCTAGACATTAGGTCATCCCTATAGTCATCCATTAATTCATTTTGACTAAAGACAGAAGTATCAGCTCCAGCCCATTGTAACCAATAACGCGCACTTTCAGTAAAACGTGGTAAACCTGAAACTTCAGGAGTGTATAAGCTATCTTCCCAATGTCTTCTAGCAATATTACCCATACCCCCACCAAATTTTACAGCATCTGCTGAAACCGTATTTCCAGATGTGAATTTATATCCCCTTGGAGCTCTGCTATCAAGTTCTACAAAAGCTTTATTTTCAGGTGAAAAATGGAAATTACCAAGATAAACCCACATACCTCCTCCAATTTGCTGGTTTACAATGAATTCAGTCTCGCCACCATCGTGTCTTACTCTATAAACAGCAGACGAGGTGCTTGTAGGAAGGCTTTGGTAAGAAATATATACAGCATAATTTCCTGCTTTCTTTATCTCAGGACTCCAAATTGCTGTTGCAGAAGCACCTTTTTTATTATGAGGTATAGTCTCAGTCACTCTAGAAGTTCCCATCTTAAAAGGAAGGTCCTCATCCTCATAATAAGGTTTAGCATCAGCAAATCCAACACTATGCCTTACCCATGTGCCTGTTTCCTTATAATCTCCATGGTTTCTTGGACTGTCTCCAGAATTATAAGGATCATTATCTACAATGCACTCTTCAGTTTGAGTGTCTCTTTCGCGTGGAAGTAAGGTATAGGCTCCTGCATTCTCCAACATAGGAACAAGATAGTCAAGAACAAAACCAGTAGTAAGTAGATCTTCAACCGTTAAGAACATTGTAGGACGTTGCCATTGCCATTTCTCATTTCTTTGATCATAGTAGCGACCATGACTATTCCATAATGCTATATTCCGTCCACTAAGTCCTCTTTTGAAGTTTTTTTCTCCTACTCTTTTAACAATAGGATTAACTTTATTAATTGGATCTGCTATCTTATATTTACTAGGTTTTGGTTGACCATCATAGCTTAATTCGGGTGTTTCTAACTTATCAAACGAAAACTTCTTAGAAAAGATTGCTCCTAGCTTATAATTCTTATAACCATCTGGAAAATTATTTTTTAACTCTTTCTTAAACCAAGCTATATCAGCTTTTTTCCAGGGATAGTCACTAAGAGATTCGGTAAAATAGAAGTCCAAGGCTCCCTTTCGTTTCATAATTGATTTAAGCTCTAACTTCCATTTTATTGTGTTTCTCTCCTCTATAAGCTTTGATAGCGAGTCGCAAACGGGTTGAAAGTCCAAGACTATTTGACTTTGAGCTTTTGCATTTAGCCCAGTAATAGTGAGGGCTAGGATAATATATAGGATTTTTTTTGTCATCTAATTACTTAAACTTCTCGTTACGTAATATAAAGCCACTATTCTATATACGTCGTGACTGATTTTATATGTGTCGTAGTATTAATAAAAAAGCAACGCAAAGATAATTATAAAATTCCTATATTTGACAGCGTTAAACAATCTATAATGGCAGGAATAAATAAAATATTAATAGTTGGAGAGTTATATGGTTATCTTGCCCCAGGACTTGTGGCAGAAAATCTTTGTGAGGGTTTATCCAAATATTCTAACGAGATAGATCTTTTAACATCAAAGTTTCACCCAAGAAAACATAAGCCAAATGGTAGGGTGTATCACTATAGGATTAGATTTAGAAAATACATTAGAAAGTATATAAGTCATATATATTATAATGTGAAATATTTCTTCTGGAAGAAGGTTTTTAAGGAAATAAACTTCTCTAAATATGATATGATTTTCCTAATAGTCTCAAATGGATATGATGTGCCCATAAATATTGCAGCTCTAGATTTTGGTAAAAAAAGACCAGTAATTCTAGCCTATTTTGTAGATGCTATGCCACCTCCTTATCCTTATTTTGAAGGAGATAAGCAAAGAGCAAATATTGCCAAGTTTATCAACTCTAAACTCATAAATATTGATAAGATTTATTCGACTTGTTTAGAGATGTCAGAGTTCCAAAGAACTATTATTGAGAATAAGTCAATAGCTATGGGTGAGCTATATAATCCTTCGACTCTTCCTGAGCTAATTCATTTTAAGTCAACAAAAACAAATCGCACATTTATATATGCTGGTAGTATTTATTATCCTAGAAATGTAAACTATATCTTAGATGCTTTAGCTGAAGTTATTAAGAAATATCCAGATGTTAAATTGATTTTTGTGGGTTCAAATATAAAGAAACTTAAATCAAAAAAATTTAATTCATTAAGCAAGAATATCGAAGTTCTTCCTTATACTAAGGACTTAAATTCATTATATGAGAATTGTTCAGCCCTTGTGGATATAAATTGTGATGTAAAGCAGGATATTTACATGTCTAGTAAACTCACTTCCTATTTTGCTTATTGTAAACCCATAATTTGTGAGTCAAGTTCTGGTAGTCCAGCAAGACGCGTTTTTGCAAATCTAGAAACAGTAATTCATTGTGATCACTGTGCTCAAGAGCTAAAGGATGCTATGTTTGAAGTATTAGAGGCAAAGAAACCATGGGATTACACAGAAAGAGAAGGTCTACTCAAAGAATTATCTATTCCAGAAGTTACAAAGAAAATCATTGAAGACTATTATAATTATTCTAAGGAAAGAAAATGATAGTAGTCATAGAAAGCTAAAGAATGTTTTCAATCCAATGAAAAATCAAATAGATCCTCTTTTTAAGAACTTCATAATTAATGGTTCGGGGTAAGTCTGTTCTTTTATTAGTAGTCATAGTAATACCACTTGTAAAAAGTATAGAAGGAATTTTGTTTTCAATGAAAATCTTTTGATCAGAAAGAGTGTAAAAAATTTTTGTAAATCGATCGCTTCCATAATAAGTATAGGATATCTCTAGGCCTAAGTTATAGAAGCGATTTATTTCACTAAGCCTATTTCTACGGTGACTAGGCAGTGAATCCTTGCCCAACATAATTATGTAGTCTTCTCTTTTCGAGGCTAAAGTTGCCGAAGTCCCTCCTATCTGCTCTAAATTTACCATGAGCTTAATGTTCTCTGGCCTAATCCTCTTTCCTGTAATCGGGTCTTTTAGATTACCATATTCAATTAGTCTCCATAGGGCTTTAGAGCCACTTAAGCCATGTTTGTTACCATCAAAAGCAACAAAGATGAAGTTATATTGATAAGACCTACCTAAATATTTTTTAGCAGAGATCATCTCTGCAAGACTAGTCATAGCTACTACTCCAGAAGCATTGGAATCAGCACCAGGGTACATATTTCCTTCAAATGTCCCTAGATTATCATAATGTGCACCGATAATAATATATTTATCAGAAGGTATAATATTAGAACCAGGTATCATACCAACAATATTTCTTCCTATCTTCCCACCACTTATATGAAATTTTTTAGCATAGGTCCCATTAAATGGCAAGACTTTTGCGTTTTCAAACTCCCTGACTATATTAAAAGCTGCTTCTGTGTTGCCACGAGTGCCTGTTGCTCTGCCTTCACACATAGAGTCGCAATAAAATGAAAGTTGGTGATTTAATTTTTCTTCCCAAATTACATTTCTTGCGACAGCTACTGAGGTTTGTGACAAAGACTTATGACTACTTGCAAATAATACTAGTAGAAAAGTGAAAAATCTTAATATTTTGATTCTCTTTGTCTGCACGGCTCTTATAAATGATTATATTTGTAAAATTTAGGTGCGAGTCGCCAAAATTAGAAAAAAATAGCTAAAAGAAGAAATAATGTTGAGGCATAGACTTATAAAGTTGTTATTTTCAATTTCCTTAATTATTGGGGGAGCACTTGTTTCATATGCGCAATATGACCAAGATGCTTTTTTTATGAGGGGTAGGCGTGCCTTATCAGATGGAAAATATTCACAAGCAATTGAAAACTTTAATGTACTTGTTAGATTAGACTCAACAGATTACTATACATATTTCTTTAGGGGGATTGCAAAATATAATTTAGGTGATTTAAGAGGAGCAAAAGCTGATTTTGATAAATCTGTTGAAATAAACCCAGTTTTTACTTCAGGCTATCATTATAGAGGTATTACAGAAAGTCGTTTCGGAAACCATGAGGATGCTCTCAATGATATCCAGCATGCTATAAGTCTTCGTCCTGGTTTTATTGGACTTTATTTTAGTAGGGGAGTTACCTATTTCCTTTCTCAGCAATTTGAAAATGCAGTCAAAGATTTTGATAGATATATTAGAAAAGAACCAAAGGATCCTTCAGGCTATCTCAATAGGGGAGCTTCTTATCTTTTCCTAGGCGATACCACCAAAGCATTAAATGATTATAATAAGGCTATTAGGTTAGACAGATATGATCCTGAAGGTTATATTCGTCGAGGAAGGCTCTATGCTCAACAGGAAAAATTTGAGCAGGCAATCTTAGATATGAACAAAGCTATAGATATTGATCCAAGCAATAATTTTGCATATTTTAATCGTGCAATAATGAAGTATAGTAACGAAGACTATGTGGGTTCTATGGCTGATTTAAATCGGGTTTTGAAAGACGAGCCAGGCAATGCATTAACTCTTTATAATAGAGCTTTAATTTCAGCGCAGCTTGGAGAATATGAAGCAGCTTTAGAAGATATGGATAGGGTATTGAGCATTAATCCCAATAATGTATTAGCCTATTTTAATAGAGCATCTATTCTCATAGAACTAGGCTTATATCGTTCAGCATTACAGGATTACACCAAGGCGATTGAATTATATCCAGATTTTGCGAAGGCTTATATGAATAGAGCTTATGTGAAAAATCTACTAGGTGACTTTAAGTCTTCGAAAAAGGACTATGATATTGCCCAAAATAAAGTTCAAGAATATCGTAAGACTAGTGGAGAAAATGTCTCAGCTTTTGCTGATACAACTAAAAAATATAATGCTTTATTGAGTTTAGATGCAGAATTTGCTAAAAAGGATTTTGATAATGAATTGCTTCAGCATAGGGATGTTGATATAAAGCTTCGTCCATTATATAAAATAACTGTGGTAGATAAACATTTAGCGCAGAACTATGTAATAGATAAGGTTTATGAGAACCCACTTTTGACTAGATTTAAATCAGAGTTTCAAATACCATTATCTATAGAAAATGAGGATAGGTCACTTAATGCAGAGAACGAAAGTCTTTTGGAAGGTCTTGCTTATATGAATACAGTTCCTGATGATAAAGAGCGTTTCCTTAGGGCACTGAATGATTATAACTCTAAACAGTTTAATTCTGCAGAAAATAATTATACAAAAGCAATTCAAATAGCAGAGGAGTCGCAGGATGTAAACAATTTATATAGGGCCTTTTATCTTATGAACAGAGCTTCTCTTAGAGCGGAGATGGTGGACTTTATTTCTTCTATGGAGAGTAGTGTTCAAGTCCTATCCATGGATGATACTGGGGTCATTAGGGCAAGAGTAAAAGATAAAGTTGAATCAATGTATGATTATTCTGCTGCAATAGAAGATTTACAAGAGGTGGTGAAGATTGCTCCAGATTTACCATATGTGTATTTTAATCTGGGTAATCTTTATTGTTTATCTTCTGAACATATTGCTTCGATAGAGAATTATACAAAAGCAATTGAGCAATATCCTGCCATGGGAGATGCTTATTTCAATAGAGGCTTAGTTCTTATATATTTGAAAGACAAGGAGAAAGGTTGTATCGATATGTCAAGAGCAGGAGAGTTGGGAGTTCAGGATGCTTATGGAGTTATTAAGAAATATTGTGAAGTAGAATCACAATTGTAATTTGTAAGTTGAGTTTTATGCAAAATATAGAAATAAAGTTTTTAAGCTTTTCAAGTGGTAGTTGTGGTAATTGTTATTATATAGGAGGAGAATTTGGAGGAATTCTTATTGATGCGGGTGTGAGTCTACGAAGATTAAAGAATACCTTGCTGAAGAACGGTTTAGATACAGACTCATTTTCAGCTATTTTAATTACTCATGATCATTTGGATCATATTAGAAGCCTTGCTAAATATTGCCAAAAACTCTCAAAGCCTGTTTATGCATCAGAACTCGTACATGAGGCTTTAGCAAAACATACTTATACGGCAAATATCATTGGAGCATATAGAAAGGTGTTACCAGCAGAAGAATGGACTCAAATAGGAGATTTTAAGCTTAGATATTTTGTTGTTCCACACGATGCTACAGAGACAGTAGGTTATGCTATTGAAGTTCATGGACATAAGATTGTTATGATGACTGATGTTGGTAGAGTGACAGATGAAGCAATAGAATTTGCTTCAAAAGCTGATACTCTTATTATAGAATCAAATTATGATGTAGACATGCTTATGAGTGGGCCATATACTTATGAGCTTAAGATGAGAATAATTCAAGGTTCTGGTCATCTTAGCAATGACGAATGTGCCTCTGCTTTGAAACGTATTTGGCACCCTAGGTTAAAAAATATCTTCCTTTGTCATCTAAGTGAGAATAATAATACCCGTGAACTTGCGTATAAATGTAATATGAATGCTTTGGAAGAAATTGGGGTAAATAAGGGAAGTATTTCGCTTCGCTGCCTACCAAGACAGCAGCCATCGCAACTTTTTACTCTTTAATATAGTACTAACTAAAACTAATACAAAATATGACAAAATTTATCTTAGCCCTTGATCAGGGTACAAGTAGTTCTAGGGCAATTCTATTTGACTATGAAGGACAAATTCGATCAGTTGCTCAAAAAGAATTTACTCAGATTTTTCCACAACCAGGTTGGGTGGAGCATGATCCAATGGAGATATGGTCTTCGCAAGCAGCTGTTATTGCGGAAGCTATTACTAAGGTTGGTGTTAATGGCTTATCAATTGCAGGCATTGGTATTACAAATCAACGTGAGACTACAATTGTTTGGGATGCTAAGACAGGAGAGCCCGTTTATAACGCTATAGTTTGGCAGGACAGGAGGACTTCTGGCTTTTGTGATTCTCTTAAGGAACAAGGACTTACAGAGAAGATTAGAGAAAAAACAGGACTTATTATTGATGCCTATTTCAGTGCAACCAAGCTTAGATGGATATTAGAAAATGTAGAAGGTGCACGTGAAAGAGCAGAGAGGGGAGAGCTTCGTTTTGGAACAGTTGATACTTGGCTAATATGGATGCTCACTCGTGGTGAAGTGCATGTGACGGATGTAAGCAATGCTTCCAGAACTATGCTATTTAATATACATAATTTGGATTGGGATGGGGAACTATTAGAACTTTTTGATATTCCTGTTTCTATGATGCCAAAAGTCTGCTCTTCTTCCGAGGTTTATGGGTATACAAAAACAACTATTTTTGCATCTGAAGTTCCTATTTCAGGTATTGCGGGTGATCAACAAGCTGCACTTTTTGGGCAAATGTGTATAGAACCAGGTTCTGTTAAAAACACCTATGGTACAGGATGTTTCCTACTTATGAATAGTGGAAATAAACCTATAATGTCTAAAAATCAATTACTTACAACTGTTGCTTGGAAGATAGGCGATGAAGTGAATTATGCTTTGGAAGGAAGTATATTCGTGGCAGGTTCTGTGGTGCAATGGTTACGAGATGGTTTGAAGATTATTGATAGCTCTTCAGAAGTTGAAGCCTTAGCAGCATCTGTTCCAGATAATGGTGGAGTTTATTTTGTTCCAGCCTTGACTGGTCTAGGAGCTCCTCATTGGGATCAATATGCAAAAGGATTAATTTATGGTATCACTCGTGGTACTACCACTGCTCATATAGCTCGTGCTGCTCTTGAAGGTATTGCATTCCAGACTATGGATATAGTTCAAGCTATGGAAAAGGATGCGGGTATAAGCCTCAAAGAGCTAAAAGTAGATGGTGGAGCCTCTCGTAATAATCTTTTAATGCAATTTCAGGCAGATGTCTTAAATACTAAGGTTATCCGTCCAGAAGTAACAGAGACTACTGCTTTAGGTGCAGCTTATCTTGCAGGTCTTGCTGTGGGCTATTGGAAGGATTTAGGAGAGATTAAAAAGCAATGGAAGGCAGAACGAACATTTTTGCCAGAAGCCGAACCAAAGTCTGTAGAGAATATGATTGATGGCTGGTATGATGCAATTCAAAGAACACTAACAACTAAAACTAATTAATATGGAACACTCACTTTTAACTCAATGTGTATTCGAATTCTTAGGAACATTTGTTCTTCTTCTTTTAGGTAATGGCGTGGTTGCCAATACAATTCTAAATAAAACTAAAGGCTTTAATGGTGGTTGGGTTGTGATTACTATGGGCTGGGGTTTTGGTGTAATGTGTGGAGTATTCATTGCAGGATCTGTTTCAGGAGCTCATCTTAATCCTGTTGTGAGTCTAGGCTTTGCAATTGCAGGTAAGATGGCATGGTCGGCAGTGCCTGGTTATGTGTTGGCTCAAATGTTAGGTGGTTTTGCTGGTGCTCTAGTTGTTTATGCTATGTATAAGGATCATTATGATGTTACAGAAGATCAGGCCACCAAGCTTTCGACTTTTGCTACAATTCCTAATATTGAGGGGCATAAACTTAGAAATCTCTTTACCGAGGCTGTTGGAACTTGGTTACTAGTTTTCGTAATCTTAGTTTTTGGTTGCCAGGGAAATACTGCTTGTATGGAAGTTGATGGGGGCTCAGTTGCGATAGGTCTTGGTTCTATAGGTGCTTTTCCTGTTACTGCTTTGATTATGGCTATTGGTATGTCTCTTGGTGGAGCTACAGGTTATGCTATTAACCCTGCTCGTGACCTCGGTCCAAGAATAGCTCATGCTATTTTACCAATTAAGGGAAAGGGTTCAAGCAGATGGGACTATAGTTGGGTTCCAGTTTTAGGCCCTACCATCGGAGCCATCCTCGCCGCTTTAATGTATATAGCTTTATACTAGAAATAATTTGTAATATATATATATTTGATTTGCGTAGAAGCAATAATGTGAGAGTAGCTACCAGCGATCCTTCCCACTACGTGGGCCCCTTCCCTTTTCGGGAGCTAATGTCGCTTTATAGCTACTATCACAATATTGCTCAATGGGTTACACTATAATCTTCTTTACAGATTAGTATTTAATTTAAAACATAATAATAAGTCCTAACATTAAGCTACAAGGTGGCAAAGATGTTAGGACTTTTAGGTTTTATCGCGTGGGGTTAAGATGCTTTGAAAACTTGTGAAACAAGTTTTTCAAGCATTATAGACTTTAATAGTCTATAGTGCTTGCATGTCATGAAGTTTTTTATAGTGACCATCAAGTTTGATAAGTTCGTCGTGGCGACCCCTTTCTACTATTCTGCCTTCGAATAGAACACATATTTCATCAGCATTTTTAATGGTTGAAAGCCTGTGGGCAATAGCAAAAGTAGTTCTTGATGTTGTTAGTCGTTCAATTGCTTGTTGAACAAGTTTTTCAGATTCTGTATCTAGGGCAGAGGTTGCTTCATCAAGAATAAGGATTGGAGGGTTCTTGAGAATAGCCCTGGCTATACTTATACGCTGTCTTTGACCACCAGAAAGCTTACTTCCTCTGTCGCCAATAGTGGTCATATAGCCATCCTCTTTTTCCATGATAAAGTCATGAGCATTAGCTATTTTAGCAGCTTCAATCACTTCTTCCATCGTAGCACTTTCTACACCAAATGCAATGTTATTGAAGATAGTATCATTGAAAAGAAGGGCTTCTTGGTCAACATTACCAATTAGGGCTCGAAGATCTTTTACGCGAACATCTTTAATGTTTATACCGTCAATACTAATGCTACCTTTTCTTACATCATGATATCTAGGAATTAAGTCTACAAGTGTGGATTTTCCTGAACCTGACTGACCTACGATTGCAACTGTTTTGCCTTTTTCAACAACCAAATTGATATCCATCAAAACATCCTTGCCTTCTTCATATGCAAAATACACATCTTTAATAACTATCTCTTTGTCAAAGCTCTTAAGTTCCTTTGGATTAGCAATTTCTTTAATATTATTCTCTGCCTTTAAGATTTTATCTACTCTTTCAACTGATGCTAGACCTCTTGGTATATTATAGCCAGCTCTTGAGAAATCTTTAAGAGGACCAAGAACACTGTAGAGAATAACCATGTAGAAAATAAATGAAGGCGCATCAATTGGAGCATTTTCACTTAAAATCAATGTGCCACCGAACCAAAGTACAATCATAATCATTACAGTACCAAGGAATTCACTCACAGGATGAGCTGAAGCTTGTCTTGTTGCAACTCGACTAGTAGCTGTTTTATATTCATTAGCTGTTATTGCAAAACGACTTTTCATTTTTTCCTCAGCGATGAAAGCTTTAATAACTCTAAGACCTCCTAAAGTTTCATCAAGCTGGGACATAGTTTCACTCCATTTTTGTTGAGCAGCAAGTGATTGACTTTTAAGCTTTTTACCAATAGCACTCATGCCCCAAGCCATTATGGGAACAACAGCTATTGTAAATAAAGTCAATTGCCAACTAGTTATAATAAGAGTAGAAAAATAGAATATGATGAGAATAGGATTCTTGATAAGCATATCAAGTGAGCTTGTTATTGAATACTCAATTTCACTAACGTCCCCACTCATTCTAGCTATGATATCTCCCTTTCTTTGCTGTGAGAAAAAACCAAGAGGTAGAGCTAATAATTTATTATAAACTTCGATTCTAATATCCCTGACTATACCAGTCCTAAGTGGAACCATAACAGCAGAAGACCCAAAATAACATGAGGTTTTTAGGAGGGTCATAACAACCATGAAAGCACCTATAAGAAACAGAGTTTTGGAAGCTCCAAAAGTATTTATGTATACAGTAACGTAGTAATATGCATTATTAACAACTATATCTTTTATGGGTAATGCGCTATCCCATGGTATAAATTCATACACACTGGTATCAAGCTTGAAAAGAATCTGGAGAAGTGGTATGATTAATGTAAATGAAAAGATATTAAATATAGCTGAAAGTATATTCAGCAATACGGCAAAACCCATATGTTTTTTATAGGGGCTTGCATATCGTTTTAGTACTGTTAAGAATTCTCTCATATTGTACTAATAATCTTTTATATTTTCTAGAATCACTATAATTACTGGAATTATTATAACTAAATATTTCTAACTCAAAAAGTTATTTTATGACAGTTAAACGCACAAATATATGTATTTTTTTCTTTTATTGAAAATAAAAAAGAGGTGACTAAAATTGTCACCCCTTAAAGCCCTAATGGGTTTAAAATCTTCTAATTAAAGCTGAGGACCAGCTGCCACAAGAGACTTACCTAGTTCATTACCAGTGAACTTAG
>CAYFTA010000027.1:0-3355 GCA_964346015.1 uncultured Muribaculaceae bacterium
GATAATAAATTTTCTTTCTATCAAAAAAATAACTATCTTGCGCCCGTTAATAAATAAGGACAAAAAGTGGAACCTCCCAGTCAAATATTGACAGATCTAAATTATGCTACGGAACCCGAATCTGAGGATCCGTTATCAAAATGCATTTATATGATATTTAATGACGAATCCAGCGATGAGCAGGATGGCTATTTTGTGTGCGCATACTCAGCTCGCACAGGCTTTTCGTATATAGGTAAAGCAGGATTAGATATTTCTTAAACATATGGCACTGTATTTAAAAAAGAAATTTGATAATAAAGCAGAAATTGCTGTTTGGCAAATTATGGAAACTGAAGAAGAGTTGAGAAATATGGCTTCAGTTCCGACTGATGAGATGGAAGAAATCTCATTAATAAGAAACGAGTCACAGCGTAAACAAAAATTGGCTGTTCGCTTGCTTCTTGAAGAACTCTTTGAAGAGAAAATGTACCTAAATCATCATGATAATGGTATGCCTTTTCTCGAGAATTGTGTAACAAATATTAGTATTACACACAATGATAAATATGTAGCAGTAATTACTCATGATGAATTAGACGTTGGTATAGATGTTGAGTCTTTACATAGAGATTTTTCTGCAGTAGAGAAAAAAGCTTTATCTGAAGAAGAAATTGAAGATTTAACAAAAGACAATAAAAATGAGCAATTAGCGATCTATTGGTGTGCTAAAGAAGCTATTTTTAAAAGAATGTCACAACATAGGATAGATTTTGCAGAACAGATAGAAGTTGAGAAATTTACACCAAAAGGAGAGGGAGAACTTGAAGCTACTTTCATTCATAAAGATGGCTACGAGGAGGATTTCGAATTAGAATATATTACCTTCGATAATCATGTTCTTGTCTGGTTGGTCGGGTAACATAAATGTTAACCAATTTAGAAAAAATCAAAATTAAGCCATAGTGTAACAGCCTGTTAATCAAAGATTTAACAGGCTGTTTTTAATATTGTTGATAACTTTTTATTTTAAATATCTTGCAAGCTGAAATGTAAAAATATATCTTTGTAGACAGCCTAAAGGAATCCCTTTTGGCTTTTATTTACCCTTAATATTTGTAATGCTATGGTTAAACATGTCATAAAAAGAGACGGACGAATTGTAATCTTCGACCAAAGAAAAATTGTAGATGCTGTTCTAAAAGCAATGAATGTGACAGAGGCTGGCGAGGACATAGTTCTTGCAGCAGAAATCGCTTCTGTTATTGCCAAGATTGACAAACCAAAAATGAGCGTTGAGGAAATTCAAGACCAAGTTGAAATGGAATTGATGAAAAGTCCTCGTAAAGAAGTCGCAAAAAAATATATAGCATATAGAAATCAAAGAAATCTTGCTAGAAGTGCTAAGTCTAGGGAGATTTTCCAAGAGATTATTGACGCACAGGCAAACGATGTTACCAGGGAGAATGCAAATATGAATGCAGATACACCTGCTGGTATGATGATGAAATTTGCTTCGGAGTCATCTAAAACTTTTGTAGATGATACTCTTTTGTCAGATGATGTTAAAGCAGCTGTTAAGGGGGCATATATTCATATACATGACAAGGATTACTATCCAACTAAGAGTCTTACATGCGTACAGCATCCGCTAGATAAGATTCTAAGGAATGGTTTCTTTGCAGGACATGGAGAGTCAAGACCAGCAAAAAGAATTGAAACAGCAAGTATTTTGGGTTGTATTTCTATGGAAACTGTGCAAAATGAGATGCACGGAGGTCAGGCAATTCCTGCTTTTGACTTTTACATGGCTCCTTTTGTTAGGAGAAGTTTTAAAGAAGAAATTGATGAGCTGTCAGAGATCTATGGTGTAGATTTTTCATATTTATACAATGTAGAAATAGATGACTATTTGACAAGAAAATTAGTGGGTCTTCAGGGAGATGAAAGGGTAGTTCAACAAGCTATCAATAAAACAGTTGATAGAGTGCATCAGGCAATGGAAGCTTTTGTGCATAACATGAACTCAATCCATTCAAGAGGAGGGAATCAGGTTGTTTTCTCTTCTATTAATTATGGCACAGACACATCTCCAGAAGGTCGTTGTGTAATTCGTGAACTTTTAAATACAACTTATGAAGGGGTTGGAAATAGTTCAACAGCGATTTTCCCTATCCAAATTTGGAAAAAGAAGAGGGGAGTTAACTATTTACCAGAAGATAAAAATTACGACCTCTATAAATTTGCTTGTAAGGTTTCAGCCAGAAGATTCTTCCCTAACTTCGTAAATCTTGATGCAACATTTAATCATCATGAGCTTTGGAGAGAGGACGACCCTGAAAGATTCAATTATGAAGTAGCAACAATGGGTTGCCGTACTAGAGTGTTTGAAAACAGATTTGGTCCAAAAACATCTATCGGTCGTGGTAATCTTTCATTCACAACAATCAACATTGTAAGATTGGCTATTGAATGTATGAAAGAAAAAGACCAAGATAAGAGAATCCATAAGTTCTTCATGAAATTAGATTGGGCATTAGAAATAGCTGCAAAACAACTTTGCGAGAGATATGATTTCCAAAAGACAGCTCTTAAAAAACAATTCCCTCTTTTAATGGCTTCTCTATGGCTGGACAGTGATGATTTAGGAGAAGATGACACTATCGAAAGCGTAATAAACCATGGCACTCTAGGTATCGGCTTTATTGGACTTGCAGAAACTCTTATCGCTCTCGTTGGAAAACACCATGGCGAAAGTGAGGAAGCTCAAGAGCTAGGTATTAGGATAATTACTTACATGAGAGATAAGATTAATGGTTTTTCAGAAAAATACCAACACAATTTCAGTGTTTTAGCTACTCCTGCAGAAGGTCTTTCTGGTAGATTTACAAGATTTGATAAAAAGAAATTTGGAATTATTCCTGGCGTAACGGACAAAGATTACTACACAAACTCTAATCACGTTCCTGTGTATTATAAATGCACACCAAAACATAAGGCTGAAGTAGAGGCTCCTTATCATGCTCTTACTGGAGGTGGCCATATATTCTATGTAGAAATCGATGGTGACGCTACTCACAATCCAGAAGCAATTATGTCAATTGTAGATCTAATGGATAAATACAATATGGGTTATGGCTCAGTTAATCATAACCGTAACCGTTGTATGAATTGTGGCTTTGAAAATGCGGATGGCAATCTTGAGGTTTGTCCAAAATGTGGAAGTACAAACATTGATAAACTTCAAAGAATCACAGGTTATCTAGTTGGTACTACAAACAGATGGAATAACGCAAAATTGAGCGAACTTAAAGATCGCGTAATCCACACCTGTGGTTCTGGTGACTAATGAGATGAGGTTGCGAAACGGACAGAA
>CAYFTA010000027.1:3455-14100 GCA_964346015.1 uncultured Muribaculaceae bacterium
TGTCACGACTCCAACAAAACGCCCTTTCCATTGGAGTCGCGTACAGAATGGAGTTGCGTAGATATTTAAACCTTTGAAATTGATTTGCATCTAAATTATTGTATGTAATTTTGCGAGATAGTAGCAAAACCCTTCTTAGTTATAGTAGAAGAATTCTTCTTGATAGTAGATAACCCTTCCTGATTGGAGATAATCCTTTTTGATAGTAGGTAATCCTTCTTGATAGTAGAAAATCCTTTTTTGATAGTAGAAAATCTTTCTTGATGGCAACAGATAAAGAAATATTAGATTTATATAATGCAGGAAAAACGGATGAGGCTTTTAAGCAACTTGTTCATCTGTATTCAGAGCGACTTTATTGGCATATAAGGCGTTTTGTTCTTTCTCATGATGAAGCTAATGATATTCTTCAAGAAGTTTATATTAAGATTTGGAAATCGCTATCTTCTTTTAGAGGGGACTCTGGTTTATATACATGGGTTTACAGGATTGCGACTAACGAAAGCCTGAATTATCTACGAAAGAAGAAAATAAAAGCAACACTGAGTTTTGGCTCTTTTTCAGAGCTTATGGATAAAAAGATAGATGAAGACGTCTTTTTTAATGGAAACGAAATTCAAAGAGAACTTCATAGAGCCATCCAAAAGCTGCCAAATAAACAAAAAGTGGTTTTTAATCTTAGGTATTTTGATGAGTTGAGTTATAAAGAAATTTCCGAAATTCTAAATACTTCTGAAGGTGCCCTAAAGGCATCTTATCACCATGCTTACAAAAAAATTAAAGAAGAACTTCAGAAGAAATTCTAACTAAAGATATTATTTAATAGGATGTTACAACACAAAACAGAATAAAAATCCTAACATTAATATAGAAATTAAAAAGCAAGAATTTAAAAAGAAAAACGGATTTAACTTTTTGACAACAAGTTTGTCTAATGTAATGGAGACACAAAACATGAAAAACAGTAAAGACATATTAAGAGACAGGCCAGAATTGAAGGAAATGCCTTACGGAGTTCCTACTGGTTATTTTGATGAGCTTCGTCAAAATTTGATGGAGATACCGAGTTACGAGTCCTCAAAGCTAGGGCTTAGTTCTATTCGTGTTAGAAAATTTCTTCCTTATGTGGCAATAGCTGCATCCTTGTTGATTTTAGCACTAGTTACTATAGGACTTGTTCAGCAAAAACCGAAGGAGGACTTTTATACAGACCAGCAAATTGAAAAAGAATATGATGGAATAAATCAAGAGTTTGAAGAAGGCTTAAATGAAGAAGATATTATTGAATATTTGATATATACCGGTGTATCAACTAATGTAATAGCAATGGTAGAATAATTAAATCTAAAGCAATGAAACAGAAAATCATATTGTGTGTGGCAACTCTATTTTTATTTATGTCACCAAATCTTTTAGCACAGACAAGTTTTGAATGGTCCCAAAAGGATTTACAGGAGAAAATGGAAGAACTTGGTTGGTCGCAAAAGGACTTACAAGAAAGTATTCAAAAAATGAAGGAGCAAAGAGCTGAATGGAGGGAAAAAAGGGAAGAGTGGAAGGAAAAAGTCAGAGCAGAAAAACAAGCTTTCTTGGAAAAATATCTTAATCTGACCACAAAAGAAGCGAAGGAGTTTTGGCCTATTTATAAGGAACTTGAAAAAAAGAAAGACCAAGCAACGATTAAAAAAATCAGGGCTTATAGGGCTTTAAGTCAAGCTCTTAAAGACAAAAAACCTGAGAAAGAGATTGAAAAACTTTTAGACTCTTATCTAAAGGCTCAGTCAGAACTTCGAGATGTTGAAGAAAGTTATAGCAAAAAACTTAAAAAGGTTTTGAGTAGTGAAAAACTTGCAAAATTCTATGTTTCAGAAGAGAAATTTAGACATATCCAAATCAAACGACTTGGTAAACAAAATTTCCATCATCCCCACCAAAACCCACAATCCCAAGCCAGATAACAACCAATAAAATAGAGAGACCCACAGGTCTCTCTTTTATTTCATTATTTGTGAGGAGAATTTATTTACAGCTGTGATATGAGTTTCGAATTTATCAAGGTCGCAGTGGGTACACCAGCCACCAGCTAACAAAACAAATTCAAGTGAGGCAGTGAAACGGTGACCATGTTCACATTCCCATTCATATATGGTCCCCTTTTCCCCAGTAACAACACAGTTCTCAGTAACAATACTGTCTCCAGTAACAACATAGTCCTCAGTAACAACATTTTCTCCAGCAACAACATTTTCCCCAGTAACAACACCGTCCTGATTAGAACTAGTTTGATTTTTAACGGGTTTATGACCATTGCATACTTGTTTATCCGAAACCTTTGCTATCCCAATAAATTTTCCTCCTCTGAACTTAGCAGCAGCTTGGACCTCTTCCAAACTAAGTTCGTATATTGATTTTGACTCATCATAGCCATGATCCAAAACTAAAACATCTCCATTTGCAAAGGCTTTTTCTAAATTTTTTTCCATGTATTCAGGCACAATATCTTCCCAAGTCTGTATAGACTTATAGTTTTCCTCAGAACCGTAGTATGCTAAAAACTTCTCGCGATTATGCTTTACCCAGTTTTGAGTTCCCATACCTTTTTCATAAGCAAGAGCTTTCATAAACCATTTTATAGGTGGAGATGGAACAAGGAAGATTAGAGAATAGAACCATGGAAGCTTAGATGTAAGCCTTTTAAAGTATTCATCAATAGGTACATTTTCTCTAAAGTGAAGATATTCCTCTAAAATATCAGCATCTGTATACCACATTCCATGGAAGTTCTGTGTTGCAAACCATTGAGGCTCAAAGATTTTCTCTGGAGCAGGGAGATTAACAAATTCTAGGAGCTTAACTTCAAATTCATAGTTAGTCATCCTGTATTCTTCTCCACTACTAACGTTGTAGACTCTGTTCCAAAACTCGGAAGGTACAGAAGGCTCAATAATATTTCCCAGCAACCTGCCAGAGTCTTCAATTGTAACCCATTCAAGCATACCTCTTAAAGGCACATGGAAGATAGTAGGATTAACAACGCTCATGAGTTCAGGATATAAAATACCTGTTTGACGAAGTACTACCCAGTTTTTTAACCCAGAATCAATGAGAATTTTTTCGGCCTTACATTTTGATACAGAATACATATCAAAGGAAGAAGCCCTCATCGGGTCACCTGTTCGTCCCCATCTTATATCCTCCATTCGACAGCCGTACTCGGCAACAGAGCCGATATACACCACCTTTATTTCATCTTTATTAGGTTGTGCAAGAGCAGCTTTAACAACATGTTCAGTTGCTAAGACATTTACTCTGAGTGTTTGTTCTGGAAAATAGTCAGCAGCAGGTGATACCATACCACCAACATGTAAAACGATATCGGAACCTTTTGTGGCCTCTAAAACATCTTCATAAGAAGTTAAATCTCCCCAAATCACTGTTACAGAAGGGTCATCCTTATATTTTGCAAGTAATCTTTTGTTTTTTCTGCTTGGACGGGCAAGAAGACGAATGTTAAATCTATCTTTCTTTTTATATATTTCTTGAAAACCAGCCCAACCCATGTTGCCAGTTCCTCCTGTCAAAAAAACAGTTTGTTTCATTCTTTAAAATTTTATTTCTATTTGTTCATTGTTTCCTAACCCTTTGAGTCCAGTGTTTCCAGCAAGTTAAGCAATCCTCTGAGTTCTGTATTTCCGAACAAGTTAAGTAACTTTTTGAATCCAATCATTTCATTAGCAATAATTTATCTAAGCCAAGTTTCGGGATTTTGTGGACTTGTGCCCTGCCATACCTGAAAATGAAGTTGAGTGGCAGAATCGATTGTATCAACAATTCCTATTATTTCTCCTGTTTTTACCTTATCACCTGGCTTTACTGTAGTATTTTTTAATTTACAGTAGAATGTAAAATAATTACCATGCTGAATTAAAATACATTTGTTATATCCAGGCATTACCACTATCTGTTTAACGACCCCATCAAAAACAGTCCTTACTCCAGAATTTTGTGCTAGAGCTATACCTATACCATTATTGAAAGGAAGTTTTAGTTTTTTATATACAGGGTGATAATGTTGACCAAACTTATCCACAACAGGACCTTCTGCTGGCCATGGAAGCTTGCCTTTATTCTTTGCAAATTCGGCATCTAACTTATAATCAATCTTAACAGCTTCTTTACCCTTGCCTTTTCCTGCAGCAGCTTCAATAAGTCTTTTAATTTCACGATTAAGAGCTTCAACTTCTTTACGCTTTGCATTAAGTTCTTTTTGATATTTGTTTTTATTGCGATTTAGCTGATTGACAACAGCAGAAGATTCTTTTTGCTCTTTACTTAAACTAGCAAGCTCTTTTTGTCTTTGATTTTTTACTTGTTCTTGTTCTGTTTTTATCTTATGCAGTTCCTGCCTTTCAGTCTCAAGCTCAGCTCTTGTTTCGCGTATTTTGACAGCTTCGGTCTTAATCTGATTGGAAAGGTTCTTAAAATAACCATATCTTCTATATGCTTGCGAAAAGTCTTCACTAGCAAGAAGATACATATACCATATTCTTGTATCTCTATTTTTATAGGCACTTCTTACTAGTCTATGATAATGGTTAGTTAAAGTATCCACCCTTGCAGAAAGCTTATTTATCTCCTTTTGTTTGAGATAAATCTTGTCTTTTATGGAGCGAATTTGTCTATCTGCTACTGTAATTAATTTTTTACGATTATCTACTTTCTTATTTATTAGACCAAGTTGGTTAAGGGCATTCGAACTTTTGGCAGAAGTTTCACGCAATTGCTTATCAATGAGCATAATTTCTTTTTCAAGTCTTGCTTTTTGGGCCTCTTGTTTGGATATATCTTGACCAAAAGCAAAACAAGAAATAAAAATAAAAAATATTATGAATATGATTTTTCTCACCTATGCTTATTTTTTATTCCTACGCTTTTTCATAGTAGCTTTACGAGTAGCAATTCTCTCATCTAAATCCTTAATTTCCCCTTTCGTATCCTCTTCTTTTGCCTTGTTCCAATATAGAAAAGCTAAATCGTATTCTTTCAATGCAAACAAGACTTCTGCATAATGATCCATAATCACAGCACTATCCTTACCTCCATAAATCATAGCCTTTTGGAAATATGGCTTTGCTTCTTCTGCCTTGCCTTGAAGAAATAAAATCCATCCATAAGTATCAAGATAAGTAGGATTTTCAGGTTCTGCCGTAATAGTTTTTAGGCTCATTGCAGCAGCTTTTTTAAGCGATTTTTTCTTTACGCTAAGATAATAGGCATAATTATTTAGCACATAAATATAGTCAGGATTGATTTTCAAAGCCTTTTTATAGGCTTTAAACGCAGCCTTGCTATTGCCTTTTGAAAAATATGAGTCTCCCAAAGTAGAATAAGCCCTAAGAGCATATGTGCTGTCATTTGGAGCCATTTTTATCACTGTCTCGCATGCCTCTATTACCTTGTCTACATCCTTCAAATGATAATCTCCCACACTTGCCATTTCTATGAAAGCAAGCTCATGGGGATATAAATCAAAAGCAATTCTCCCTTCTCTGGACAGATCCTCCCATTGGTCTGTATACATTAACATTTCAATATAGCCAGCCCTTATACCAAAACTATCAGGATAAAGTTCAACTAAATTCTTCATTGTAGAAACAGCCTTTTCATTTTGTTTTGTGGTATAATAATATGCCCCTGCGCTTTGAGAGATTAGGCTATCACCTGGGTGTTTTTGAAGACAATTTTCTATGAATGTATTATAACCCTCAACATCATTTTTACTCAATATCCTATTCCTCTTGTCTAATATATACCAGACATAGTCTTTTTTATCTTCAACCGAAAAGGAATCAGATAGGGCAAAAGAATTAATAAAATCAAAATATTCTTCAAACCTATCCGTATGGTAATAGATATTCGCTTTTCCAATGGTCGCAGGAGTAAAATCAGGGAAAAGTTCGATTGCCTCGTTATAGTACTTTAAGCTTTGTTCTAAATCGTATCTGCTATGGAAGTATTGAGCTAGGGTTATGAGAACGGTTGGAGAGGAATATTTACTATTATAATCAATTAAGGAATTGACAGCCTCTTCATTTTTATATGTAGCAAGCAATAAATGGAAACGATATATTGCAGCTTGCTCCGTGGGGCCAAAGATGGTTGTAATTTTATCAAGTACGTCTAAGGCTTCTTCATATTTTTTAAGGTTTACATAGACCTGAACAAGATTATAATAAAGATCCACTTTATCGGGAAAAGCCTTCAACATTGCCTCATACACCCTCATTGCCTCATTAGGCTTAGATTGAGCTTCATATAAAAGAGCTAAAGAATATTGATACCAATAGTTGGTGGGATCATATTTTATAGCTAATTCATAAAAATCTTCAGCAGTAGCGAATTGCTTTTTCTGAACATGATACTGCCCCAAATAATAGTAAACAGCATCATTTTTAGGATATTTTGTAGAAAGTAAAGAAAGCTTCTTATATGCAATGTCCCATTTCCCTTGCGTAAAATCTTCAATTGCACTCATTACTTCATTTTCTTCTTTAGCGCTACTTTCAAGAGTTTGAGCATAAAGATTACTTGCTCCGAAGAAAAGAACTAAACAAAGTAATTTTAGTATATTATGATTCATATTATCAATGAGTTTCGTGTAATTTTACTATTTTTTACTAAATATAAGTCACAAAAATAGCATATAAATATCAGAAAAAAATCTTAGTTTTGAAAATTATTAATATTGTGCAACAGAATGGGCCCATGTTGCATCTTTTCTATGCTGAAATTTATTAAACGGGCCTAAATTGATAATAGTGGCAGAAACCGTTTACGATAAACTTATAAAACTTTGTATAGAAGGAGACAGAGGTGCACAGAAAAAAATGTACGATAAGTTGGCACCCAGAATGTTCTCTCTCTGTATAAGGTATATGGGAGATAGGATGGCGGCAGAGGATGTTTTGCAAGATGGTTTTGTGACGCTATTTGCCAAATTAGACACTTACAGAGGGACAGGCTCTTTTGAAGGGTGGGCAAGAAGGATATTTGTTAATACGGCTTTAATGCAATTGCGTAAGAAGGACGCCCTTTCAATGAGTCAAGATATTGAAGAAATAAGAAATCTTCAGGCACCTGTTACTTCGCAGATTCAAAATTTGGCATATAAGTATTTAATGGAGGCAATGGTGGATATGCCAGCAGGATTTAGAACAGTCTTCAATATGTACATAGTCGAGGGATATTCACATAAAGAGATAAGCGAAATACTCGGTATTGCAGAAACAACTTCCAGAACGCAGTTAAGTAGAGCGCGTGTATGGTTACAAAAAAAACTAAAGACTTTAGGTTATGAAAGATAATAGAGATAATGATTTATTAATCAAAACCATGCTAGAGAATGGACAGGAGGAGGTTCCTGGACATATCTGGGATGGTATCTCTTCGCGTTTAGATGCCACAGCTTCTATGGTACCGTCTAAGGCACCTGTTCTTTGGTGGAAGTATCTCGTGGCAGGTCTTTCTGTAGCTGCAGCTATTGCGATTATAGCAATCTTTGGTTTTAGACAAGATGAAATCCAACCAGATGAGGATGGTTTAATAGCTGTTATTGAAGATACTACATCGACAGATGTTATGATTGCGAAGGTTGACGAAAAGGATGTTGAAACATTGATAGAATCAAAAATTTCAAAGGACCTTAAGCCAGTTTCAGATGCTTATAAAACAGAAGTTCAGAAGATAAAAGTCTATGAAACAGAGGTTCAAAAGGTAGTAGGAGAAAAACTACATGAAAGCAATGAAGCGAAAAAGTCTGAAAGCATTGTAGAGCCTTCAAAAAATCAAGTTTCGGAAGAGCAAATTGTAGCAGCAAAAGAAGTTGTTTTAGATTTTGATTCTTTATTTGAAGAAGAACCATTTCAAAGCGTAAAGCCAAAGAAAAATAAAGTATCATTAAGCCTATCTGGACAAACAGGAGGCCATGTGAACACTAGCTCAGGAATTCCTTACAATGCTCCAATGCGTAGTGCAATGTATCAGATGATTGCTGAAACAGGTGTAACAGAAAATACAAGAAGATCTCTCTATGGATTGCCGTTTTCAGTTGGCTTAGGAGTAAAAATAAATCTTAGTAATAGATGGGCTCTTGGTACAGGACTAAATTATGCCTTGTTAACAAGAAAATTTGATGGTACTTATAATAACTCAGAAGAATCAGTTACGATAGCTTCTGATATTAGAAATTCACAACATTATTTGGGAGTTCCACTAAATCTATATTTCAGCGTGATAAAAACCAAGAATCTAGACTTTTATGTAAATGCAGGAGGAGCCTTAGAGAAATGTGTTCAAAATCACTATTTAGTTCTTAAAGATACGAGATATAGTTATTCAACTAAAGTTGGAGGAGTTCAAATGTCTATTAACCTTGGTTTGGGAATTGAATATAAAGTCCTAGACTGGTTTGGCTTATATTTAGACCCGAGCTTAAGATATTATTTCGACAATGATCAACCAAGGAATAGCAGAACGGCTCAACCACTAAACATGGGAGTTGAATTAGGTCTACGTTTCCATATTTAGAGAAAATTTATAGAGCCTTCTCTTCCATAATATTGCGTGCTAGAGTATTAGCACAAATAAAGGTTCTTAATTCCTTACAATCGGTTTCAAAAATTGAATGCTTGTCACCCTGCCAAAGCATTTCTCCTTTATAAATAAAACCAATTTTATCTCCAATTTCTAGGATGGAATTAATGTCATGAGTGTTTATGACTGTAGTCATATTAAACTCTTGGGTTAGTTCTTGTATGAGTTGGTCAATTAAGATTGCTGTATAAGGATCTAGCCCAGAGTTTGGCTCATCACAGAAAAGATATTCTGGATTTAAAGCAATAGCCCTTGCTATACCCACTCTCTTTTGCATACCACCACTGAGCTCATTAGGATATTTATTTTCTGAGTTAAGAACATTAACTCTTTCTAGGCAAAATTGGGCCCTTTCTATTCTTTCTTGCTTTGACCAATCTGTGAAAAATTCCATTGGGAACATAATGTTTTCTATAACTGTTGCAAAGTCAAAGAGGGCGCTACCTTGGAAAAGAACACCAATTCGTCTTCTAAGATTTTTCTTTGCCTTATAATCCATTTTAGAAAACCTATCTTCAGAGTAATAAATTTCTCCCGAATCTGGCTCTAATAGCCCAATGAGGTTTTTTAATAGTACAGTTTTCCCAGAGCCACTAGCTCCAATTATCATATTACAGTGTCCAGGCAGATATTCAACATTAATGTTTTTAAGTACCTGAACTCCGTCAAAGCTTTTATAAAGATGTTCTACCTTAATCATTTTCTTAAGTTTTTGTATAAATGCCCTTTTACTAAAGCCTAGTAAAGCATTAACTGAGTTAAAATTAAGTCAACTATTAAAATGAGGATACTAGTAGTTACAATTGACCTTGTACTAGACTTACCAACTCCCAGAGAACCTCCTTTCGCATAGTATCCATTAAATGCTGCTATCGAAGAAATTAAAAAGCAGAACACTATCATTTTAATGCAACTATAAACAACATAGAAACCATTATACCAGGACTTAATTCCTGTAATATATGAGGCAGAAGGGATAATCTGAGTGGCGTTCACTACAATCCATCCACCCAAGAGTCCGAGGGCAAAGCTCAATAACATTAATAGGGGACTAAGTAAAGAGGCAGCTGTTATTTTCGGAAGCACTAAGAAACCTGCAGAATTTACTCCCATCATATCCATTGCGTCAATTTGTTCAGAAATACGCATGCTACCTATCTCAGAAGCAATATTTGACCCCATTTTCCCTGCTAGAATTAGGGCAATCATAGTGGAACAAAACTCAAGAATCAAACTTTCACGCACCATATAACCCACATACATTTTATCAATAAATGGGTTTTCAAGATTAGATGCAGTTTGAATCACAAGTACCCCACCAATAAAAATAGAAATAACCCCTACGATTATGATAGAAGAAAGAATGAGTTTATCTGTCTCATTTATAAATTGTCTCCAAAAGATTCTCCATTTCTCAGGCCTTCTAAAAACTTGCCTTAAGAATAGAATATATTTTCCTGTCCTTTCAAAAAACTTTTTAAGCACTTTATTTCAATTTTATAATCTATTTTTTAATTCAAAATTATTTTCTAACCAAGTGCACCATAAAATATCTTTAACTGAAAAAATCTCATAGCAACACAATGAATAGTTGACAAAGTTACCACTTTTTTCTCTTTTTTGTCGTTTTTTCTCTTTTTGTGTTCAATATTTGTCATCAAAACATAGAATTATGCTTATAAATATTTTTGGTGCTAAATGTATAGGAATTAATGCTGTTCCTGTAACAGTGGAGGTAGATGTTGCGACGGGTATAGGCATTCATCTTGTAGGCTTGGCAGATGTTGCTGTAAAAGAAAGTTTATTGAGGACCATTACGGCCCTTCAGTCCATGGGTTACCGTATTCCTGGAAAGAAAATCGTTATAAATCTTGCTCCAGCAGATATGCATAAAAAGGGGAGTGGTTATGATGTTCCCATAGCTTTGGGTATTATAGCGGCATCTGGCCAAGTTTCTTTTCCAAATATTTCTAAATATATTATTATGGGTGAG
>CAYFTA010000028.1:0-7250 GCA_964346015.1 uncultured Muribaculaceae bacterium
GAAATTAAGGCTCCAGAGGTTATTCTTAGAAATGAGAAGCGTATGCTTCAAGAGTCTGTTGACTCTTTGTTTGACAACTCTAGAAAGTCAAACGCTGTTAAGAGTGACGGAAATCGTGCTCTAAAATCACTTTCTGACTCACTTAAAGGTAAGCAAGGACGTTTCCGTCAGAACCTTCTAGGTAAGCGTGTTGACTATTCTGCACGTTCAGTAATTGTGGTTGGTCCTGAGCTTAAAATGCATGAATGTGGTCTACCAAAATCTATGGCAGCAGAGCTTTATAAGCCTTTCATTATCAGGAAACTGATAGAGAGAGGTATTGTTAAGACAGTAAAATCGGCGAAGAAAATTGTAGACAGAAGAGATCCAATGATTTGGGATATTCTAGAGAATGTGATGAAAGGACATCCAGTTCTTTTGAACCGTGCTCCAACTCTTCACCGTCTAGGTATTCAGGCTTTCCAACCTAAGATGATTGAAGGTAAGGCAATTCAGCTCCATCCACTAGCATGTACTGCATTTAACGCGGACTTTGATGGTGACCAGATGGCTGTTCACCTTCCATTAGGCAATGCTGCTATATTAGAAGCACAACTCCTAATGTTGGGTTCACATAATATACTTAACCCTGCAAACGGTACACCTATTACTGTTCCTTCGCAAGATATGGTTCTTGGACTTTACTATATCACTAAGGCAAGAAAAGGAGCTAAGGGTGAAGGTATGAAGTTTTATGGTCCAGAGGAAGTTATTATTGCCCTCAATGAGAAAGCAATCGATATGCATGCTACAGTCGAGGTCAGGCTTCCAAAGGATAAGATGAATCCAGACGCAGGCTACCAAATGGTTAAAACTACACCTGGTAGAATTATGATGAATCAACTTATGCCACAAGAAGTACCTTATATAAATGAAATTCTTGGTAAAAAATCTTTAAGGGGTATTATTACTAATGTTATTAAATATACTGGTATTGCTCGTACTGCTCAGTTCCTTGATGATATTAAGGACCTTGGCTATGAAATGGCATTTAAGGGTGGACTTTCATTTAATCTAGGTGACGTTATTATTCCTGCAGAGAAGGATAAATTGATTAATGATGGTTATAAAACAGTTGAAGAAATTAAGGCAAACTATAGTATGGGTCTCATTACTAATAATGAGCGTTATAACAAGGTTATTGACCTTTGGTCTTCGATTGACAACCAGATTACAAATATTGTTGAGAAAAACATTGCAAATGACCAGGAAGGATTCAATCCTGTATATATGATGCTTGATTCTGGAGCTCGTGGATCGACTCAACAGATTAAGCAGCTTTGTGGTATGCGTGGACTAATGGCTAAACCTCAGAAATCTAGTAGTCAAGGTGCAGAAATTATTGAGAATCCAATTATTTCTAACCTTAAAGAGGGTATGTCAGTACTAGAGTATTTTATTTCTACTCACGGTGCTCGTAAGGGTCTTGCTGACACAGCTTTAAAGACTGCCGATGCAGGTTACCTAACTCGTCGTTTAGTTGACGTATCTCATGATGTTATTATCAATGAGGAAGATTGTGGTACACTTCGTGGTCTAATTGCAACAGCAATTAAGAGTAAGGATGAGATCGTAGAGTCATTAGGCGAAAGAATACTTGGACGTACTTCTGTTCATGATATCTTTAATCCATTAACTGGTGATTTAATTTTACCAGCAGGAGAAGAAATCACTGAAGATATTGCCAAACTTATTGAGTCACTTCCTATCGAACAAGTTGAAATCCGTTCGGTACTTACTTGTGAGTCTCGTAAGGGTGTTTGTGCTAAATGTTACGGACGTAATCTTGCATCAGGCCGTATGGTTGAAAAAGGTGAGGTTGTCGGTGTAATTGCAGCACAATCAATTGGTGAGCCTGGTACTCAGCTTACGCTACGTACTTTCCACGTGGGTGGTACAGCATCTAGTGCAGCAACTGACAGTTCTATTATTTCAAAATATGAAGGTAAACTTGAGTTTGATGAACTTAGAACCATCGAAAGAATAGTAGATGAAGGTGTTAGCACTGTAGTGGTTAGCCGTACAACTGAATTACGTATAGTGGATAAAAATACAGGTATAACTTATTCACAGTATGATGTTCCTTATGGAGCTATTCTCTACAAGAAGAATGGTGACAATGTTGAAAAGGGAGATTTAATTTGTGACTGGGATGCTTATAACGCTATCACAATTGTTGAAACAGCTGGTAAAGCAAGATTTGACAATATGCTTGACGGAGTTACATTCCGTGAAGAAATGGCTGATGACTATTCACTTAATAGAGATAAAGTGGTAATTGAATCACGTGATAAATCTAAAAATCCAACTCTTTCTATTGTAGATGAAGCTGGTGAAATCAAGAAACAATATAACCTTCCTGTAGGTGCTCACATCATGGTTAATGAGGGAGATGATCTTAAAGTAGGTGATATTATTATTAAGATTCCACGTACAATTGGTAAGTCTTCAGATATTACAGGAGGTCTTCCTCGTGTTACTGAGTTATTTGAAGCTCGTAATCCATCTAATCCAGCAGTTGTCTCAGAGATTAATGGTGAGGTAGAAATGGGTAAGATTAAGAGAGGAAACCGTGAAATCATTGTTAAAAATAAAGCAGGTGTTGAAAAGCGCTATCTAGTTCCTTTAACAAAACAAATTCTTGTTCAGGAGAATGACTATGTTAAGGCTGGAACAAGGCTTTCTGAAGGAGCTATTTCTCCAACTGATCTATTAAAAGTTTTAGGACCTATTAAGGTACAAGAGTATATCGTAAATGAGATTCAAGAAGTTTATCGTCTCCAAGGAGTTAAGATTAATGATAAACATTTTGAAATCATTGTTCGTCAGATGATGAGAAAGGTTCAAATTACTGATCCAGGTGATACAGAATTCTTGCCTGAAGAGCTAGTAGACAAATGGGACTTTATGGATGCTAATGATGCAATTCATGGTAAGTATATAGTTGAATCAGCAGGAGACTCACAAACTTACGAAGAAGGGGATATAATATCTTCGCGTGATATGAAGAATGAAAATTCTTCACTTGATAGACAAGGTTTGAAGATGATGACTCTTCGCGAAGCAAAACCAGCTACATCAAGCCAGGTTCTTCAAGGTATTACAAGAGCAGCATTGAGAACTAATAGCTTTATTTCAGCAGCATCGTTCCAGGAGACAACCAAGGTTCTTAGTGAAGCTGCAATACGTGGAAGAGTTGACACGCTTGAAGGTCTTAAAGAGAATGTTATCTGTGGACATGCAATTCCAGCAGGAACAGGACAGAAAGATTTCCAAGAAATCGTTGTTGCTCATTCAAGCTATGCCAATAAAAATCTTGCAGATTTGTAAGATAAATTATGAAATATTGTTTTGATGTGACCCCTAAAAGTTAAATAAAGACTTTTAGGGGTCATGTTATTTTGCTGGCTTTTTGTTATTTATAGAAAGATTTATCTGATTATAGTTTCTTCTCGATCTGTTCCAACAGAAATTATTTTAATTGGAACACCGATGTAATCTTCTATGAATTTAATGTAGTCTTTGAAATTCTTTGGAAGCTCTTCATCTGTTCTACACTTTGTTAAATCTGTTTTCCAACCTTTGAATTCTGTGTAAACAGGCTCTATTTTTGCGTAGGTATCGAAAGGCCATTGATTTATTTGCTTATCATCTACTATATAAGAAGTAGCGGCCTTAATCGTGTCGAAGCTATCTAAGCAGTCTGATTTCATCATGATAAGGTCTGTTACACCACTAATCATAACAGCATATTTAAGGGCAACTAAATCTAACCAGCCACAACGACGTGGACGACCAGTCACAGAACCAAATTCATTACCAAGTTTACGAAGTTTATCGCCTGTCTCATCAAAGAGTTCAGTAGGGAATGGTCCTGAACCCACTCTAGTACAATATGCTTTAAAAATGCCAAAGACCTTACCAATCTTACTTGGTGGAACTCCCAAACCTAAACAAGCTCCTGCACAAACTGTAGAAGAAGAAGTAACGAAAGGATAGGAGCCATAGTCAATATCTAACATAGAGCCTTGAGCTCCTTCTGCAAGAATATTTTTAGTCTCAAGAAGCTTATTTGTATAATATTCGGAATCAATTAGTTTAAATTGTTTTATGTAATTAACAGCTTCCATGAATGCATCCTCTTCTTCATTAGGATTACACTCAAAACCCATTAGTTCAAGCTGTTTTACATGTTTATCTTTTAATTTATTATACCTATCTCTAAAATCAGGTGCAAGTATATCTCCAACTCGAAGTCCATTTCTACCAACCTTATCTGTGTAAGTAGGGCCAATACCTTTTAAGGTAGATCCAATTTTATCCTTACCCTTAGCAGCTTCATTTGCAGCATCAAGAAGTCTATGTGTAGGGAGAATTAGATGAGCTTTTTTACCAATTAAAATACGTTCGGTTACTGGAATTCCTGTTTTTTCTACTATGTTATCACATTCTCCTTTAAAAGTTATTGGGTCTAGTACAACTCCATTACCTACTATATTGATAGCATCTTCTCTAAATATTCCAGATGGAATAGATCTTAAAATGAAGCTTTTACCATCAAAATGTAAAGAGTGTCCAGCATTTGGACCACCTTGGAATCTAGCAATTACTGGATAAGTGTTTGCAAGTACATCTACTATTTTTCCCTTTCCTTCGTCACCCCACTGGAGACCTAATACTACGTCAAGTTTCATATCCTTATTTTTCATAAAACAAACTAGAACTTATAAATTGTAATCTACTTTGCTCTTTTAGTTGTTTTTATATTATGTGCGTTGTTAAATTATTTTACAATGTCAAGTCTTTTATTTCAGAATGTTAAGAGTGTTAAATGATTTTTAGAAAGGTAAATCATCTTCCACATTGAGATCAAAGTCTGGTTCAGCAGGTTCAGGTTCTTGTTGTGCAGGCTGCTGTTGAACTGATTTTTGTTTCGTAGGTAGGCCTTGAGCCTTTTCTTGGTTAGAAGTAGAACTCTGCTCTGCCGTTGCAGGATTATCAGCTTTTCTACCAAGAAGTTGAATCCTATCTGTAAGAATCTCAGTTGTATATTTTTTAACTCCATTTTGGTCCTCCCAAGACCTAGTACGTATGCGTCCCTCAATAAAAACTTGAGTACCTTTTCTAACATATTTTTCGACTATATCAGCATGATTTCTCCAAGCGACAATATTATGCCACTCAGTATTTTCACGATTCTCGCCACTACGGCTTTTATACCGCTCAGTTGTTGCTATACTAAATTGTGCAACTTTTGCTTGTCCATTGGGACCGTCAATATAGCGTACTTCAGGATCATTCCCGACGTTACCTATTAGCATTACTTTGTTTAATGACATAATATCTTACTTTAAATTATTTTATTCTGTTCAACATGCCAATTTAATCAAAAAAAATCATATAACCTTAAGCATTGCTTCGATATTTGGCTCTTCACCAGTCATTATTTTATATCCTGCTATTCCTTGTCCAATTAGCCAATCTTCACCAGATAAATAAATAATATTTTCTTTATATTTCTTGATAATCTCTGCAAATGCAGGCTCAGAATATTTTGCCTCAATTATATATTTTTTACCTTCAAATTTTAAGTTATCAAGTAAATCTATTTTTAAGGGCAAGTTGTAAATTATTATATCATTTTTATCAACTTCTTCTTGTAATTTGTCGAATGGATATGCCTCAATTGTAGTGGATTTGCCTTCATCTATACTTTGGAGTTTCTCTTTTAATTTTAAGGCCTTTTCGTAGGTTCTATTTATCAAGCTTATATCCATCTCAAAAAGAAGAGCTGCATATGCAGCTGCTCGACCTGCTCCACCACAACCGATAACTAATACTTTTGATTTTTTACCAATTAGGCCATTTGAATGTTTCTTACATTTCTCAAGGCAGTACAAGACCCCACCAATATCGCTATTATATGCTTCTATTTTACCGTTTTTTTTAACAAGTATATTAGCAGCACTTGTAATTTTGCATTCTTTACTCAATATGTCAGCAGAATTATACGCATTTAACTTGAAAGGTGAAGTCACATTTATCGCAGCGTATTCATTTAAGAAAATTGAGAATACATTTTCAAATTCCTTGTCTTCAATTGTGTGATACTCATATTTTCCATTATAGGCAGCCTCAAAAAGTTTGGGACTTAAAGAGCCCTTGACAGGATAACCTATGATTCCAAATTTCTTCATTATATTTTACGGTTACGTTGTTTTACAGCTTCAAATAAAAGGATTGCAGCAGATACGCTTACATTTAATGAATCCAAATTGCCCTGCATTGGGATTTTTATATGAGCATCAGCTACCTTTCTCCATTCTTCAGTCAGCCCAGTATCTTCAGCACCTAAGACTATGGCTGTAGCTTTACTCATGTCTGTATCGTAGTACCATTTTGAATCTTGAAGCTGGGCTGTTAAAATGTTTATTTCATTGTCCTTTAACCACTTAATAGCTTCTTCTGAGGATGCTGTAACTACTTGTCTTGTGAAAACGGCACCGATACTTGCTCTTATTAGATTGGGATTATAAATATCAGTGAGTGGGTCACAAATAACCACTGCATCAACTCCTGCTGCATCAGCAGTTCTTAAAATAGCACCAAGATTACCAGGTTTTTCAACAGCTTCTAAGACTACAATAAGAGGATTTGGGCCTATTTGGATATCATGCAGATTTCTGTCTTTCTCTACCATTTCTGCAATAACACCCTCTGTTCCTCCTCTATAGGCTATTTTATTATATAGATTTACTGGAACTTCTATTAGATTGCATGATGAATTACTTTTTTCTGCTAATTCTGTGATTTTTTCAAGATCTGACTTTTCGATGATTTCAGGACAAACAAATAGGCTTTTAGCTTTAAAACCAGAATTCAAGCAATGCTCCAACTCCCTCCTACCCTCCACCACAAAAAGCTTCTTCTCTCGCCTAAGCTTCGATTTTTCTTGCAAAGCAAGTAATTCCTTAATCTTGCTGTTCTGCCCTGAACTTATTTCTTCTCTTTTCATTGTCCTAGGATTAATAATTTTTTATCACTAGTCATACCTACTAAAATGGATTGATTATTTATACCACTCTTTATATTCGAGATAGTCTTGGGCATTTTTATAGGCTGCATCTTTTATGGCATCAGAGGCATCTCGAACTTTTTTTGCTGGGATTCCTGCCCATATACCAGGTTCTAACTCAGCATTTGCAAGTACA
>CAYFTA010000028.1:7350-13935 GCA_964346015.1 uncultured Muribaculaceae bacterium
CTATGAGACCCAGAACTACTGGTTCTTGGGTCTCATTTGTGGGAAGAATAATACGTCTTGAATTGTAGGAGAATTAGTCATAAACATAACCAAGCGATCGATGCCAATGCCGAGACCTGCTGTTGGTGGCATACCATACTCGAGAGCTCTTACGAAGTCCATATCGATGAACATAGCTTCATCATCTCCACCTTCTTTAAGCTTAGCCTGATCTTGGAACCTCTCCAATTGTACGACAGGGTCATTAAGCTCGCTATAGGCATTTGCCAATTCCTTACCAGCAACAAAGAGTTCGAAACGCTCAGTCAGCTCAGGATTGTTCCTATGTTTCTTAGCAAGTGGCGACATCTCAACAGGGTAATCTGTGATGAAAGTAGGTTGTTCTAAATGTTTTTCACAGTACTCTCCAAAGATTGCATCAATTAATTTACCCTTACCATAGGAAGGTTCTATTCTTACATTTAACTTTTTACAAGTCTCACGAAGCTCCTCCTCTGACATACCAGCGATATCAACACCAGCATATTGTTTAATAGCATCAAGCATCGAAAGTCTGCGATAAGGAGTTTTGTAGTCAATTTCCTTATCTCCTAGTTTTACTACAGTAGTTCCGTGAAGTTTTAAAGCAATCTTTTCAATTAATTTTTCTGTAAACTCCATCATCCAGATATAGTCCTTGTATGCCACATATATTTCTATACATGTAAACTCAGGATTATGTGTTCTATCCATACCCTCGTTGCGGAAGTTTTTTCCAAATTCATACACGCCATGGAACCCTCCCACGATAAGCCTCTTTAAGTAAAGTTCATTTGCAATACGAAGATAAAGTGGAATATCTAGAGCATTGTGGTGAGTAATAAAAGGGCGTGCTGCTGCTCCACCTGGAATGGCTTGTAGGATAGGAGTTTCAACCTCAAGATATCCAGCATCATTGAAGTATTCACGCATAGTGGCAATAACCTTTGTCCTCTTGATAAAAGTTTCATGAACTTCAGGGTTGACAATTAGGTCCACATATCTTTGCCTATATTTTAATTCAGGATCGGTGAAAGCATCATAAACTTCCCCATCCTTTTCCTTAACTATAGGAAGCACTTTTAGCGATTTGCTTAGAAGAGTTAGCTCTTTTGCATGAATTGAAAGTTGTCCTGTCTTTGTGATGAAAGCAAAACCCTTAATTCCAACAATATCTCCAATATCAAGAAGCTTCTTAAAGACGGTGTTATACATGGTTTTATCTTCTTCTGGACAGATATCATCGCGTTTTATATAAACTTGAATACGACCAGTTTCATCTTGAAGCTCACAAAACGAAGCTGCTCCCATAATACGTCTAGACATAATACGTCCAGCTATTATCACATCTTGAAAGTTTTCTTCCTCCTCCTTATATCCATCAATCACTTCCTTAGCAGTAGTATTTACAGGATATAGTGCTGCTGGATACGGGTCAATACCAAGCTCTCTAAGCTCTTTAAGAGATTCTCTTCTAAATAATTCTTGTTCGTTAAGACCTAAATTGTTCATTTTATCAAGTTTAATTTGTTTTCAAAGCTCACAAATTTAGCATTTTTAATTCTAATTTGAAATAAATAATCTTATCTTTGTATGTTATGCATAAAGAAAAGAATTGGGTAGTACAAGAATGTAAAGATCAAGAAACTGTAAGCAGATTATCATCTGAGTTAGGAATTGATCCTGTGCTTGCTGAGTTATTAGTTCAGCGAGGCATTAAAACATTTGAAGAGGCGAGAGTTTTTTTCCGTCCTAATATGGACCGTCTTCATGATCCATTTTTGATGCAGGACATGGATAAAGCCGTAGAGAGACTTCATGAGGCAATTACCTCTAATCAGAAGATT
Organism: uncultured Muribaculaceae bacterium; assembly: GCA_964346015.1. Lineage (GTDB taxonomy): Bacteria > Bacteroidota > Bacteroidia > Bacteroidales > UBA932 > Cryptobacteroides. Next base: position 9,216 of record CAYFTA010000028.1, read on the forward strand.
CTTGTTTATGGAGACTACGATGTTGATGGTGCCACAGCCGTTTCTCTTATGTATACCTTTCTTTCTAAGCTTACTTCTAGCTTAGATTTTTATATTCCAGACAGGAGTGATGAAGGATATGGTATTTCATATAAGGCTATTGACTGGGCAGCAGAAAACAATTTCAATCTTATGATAACCTTAGACTGTGGCATTAAAGCAGTCGAAAAAGTGGCCTATGCAACCAAAAAAGGTATTGATGTTATAATTTGTGATCATCATTTGCCAGAATCAGAGCTCCCAGCAGCTATTGCTGTCCTAGACCCCAAGAGGGAAGATTGCAATTACCCATTTGATGACTTATCTGGCTGTGGAGTGGGTTTCAAGCTAGTTCAAGCCTATGCTCAGACCCATAATATTCCTTTTGAGGAACTTTTACCACTTTTGGATTTGATAGTGGTAAGTATAGCATCTGATTTAGTGTCTATCGTGGATGAAAATCGTATTTTGGCTTATTATGGTTTAAAGAGACTAAATGAAAATCCTAGAAAAGGACTTTTAGCAATGATTCAGCTTTCTGGTCTTGAACCAGGTCAGTTGACGATTGATGATATTGTTTTCAAGATTGGTCCAAGGATAAATGCAGCAGGTAGGATGGAGTCTGGTGATTTAGCAGTAGAACTTTTGACATCTACTGAGGATGAGAAAGCAAAGGAAGTGGCAGAGGAGATTAATAGGCAAAATAACGAACGAAAGAGTATTGATAGGAAGACTACGAAACAAGCTATTGAAATGGTTCGTACTGGGGGATGTTTGTCTACACAAAATGCAACAATAGTTTATAATCCTAAATGGCATAAAGGAGTTGTGGGTATCGTAGCGTCTCGTTTAGTTGAGGCTTTTTATAAACCAACAATAGTTCTAACCAAGTCAAATGGTTTTGTAACAGGTTCTGCTAGAAGTGTTCATGGCTTTGACCTTTACGATGCTATTGAAAATTGTTCCGATTTGTTAGAAAATTTTGGTGGTCATCTATATGCAGCAGGCTTAACGATGAAGGAAGAAAATCTTCCTGTTTTTTGTGAAAGAATTGAAGATTTTATAGCTGACAGGATTAGTAAAAAAATGTTAGTTCCGATTGTGAATATAGATGCTAGATTAAATTTCTCACAGATTACTCCTAAGTTTTTTAGAGTTCTAAAACAATTCCAACCTTTTGGCCCAGGTAATCAAGCCCCTTTATTCTTAACTGAGAATGTCTATGATAACGGAAATGCCAGAAAAGTGGGAGCTGATGGAGGACATCTAAAATTAGAATTAATACAGGAGTCTCATCCTTATCTTCACAGGGGAGCAATTGCTTTTAACATGGCAGAACATTACGATCACATTAAATCTGGCAAACCTATTGATGTTTGTTATTCTATTGTTGAAAATTATTACAGAGGTAGCGTAACTCCTCAATTGAGAGTAAAGGATCTCCGACCTAAGGAAGATATTTATTTACACATTTAAAGACGAATCTTTCCTTTTAAAGAGGATATTTCCTCACATATTTGACCAATGCTTTTGCCGTCCACATCTACAATATAATGGGCGGTTTTTTCATATAAAACCTCCCTTTCTTTTGATAGTTTTTCAAGTCTTTGAGTCAATTTTTTAAAACTATGAGCACTATCCTTTAGCAAGGGGCGAGAGTTAGCATCTTTGATTAGGCGTTGTGCAAGAGTGTCAGAACGAGCTTTTAAATATATGCACCTTCCTTTAGATTTGACATATTTGGAGATTTCCTCCGAGAGAAGAGTGCCACCACCTAGGCTTAGGACTATGTGAACGTCACGCTCCAAAACCTCCACTAGGGCAGAATATTCAAGGCTCCTGAAGCCAGCTTCGCCGTCTGTATTAAAAATAGACCAAATACTTCGTCCTTCTTTTTTTTCTATATATTCATCCAGATCTATGTATGAGTAAGAAAGCAGCGCAGAAAGTTCTTTTCCTACGCTGCTTTTCCCACTCCCCATATTTCCTAGTAATATAATCTTCATTAATTAAAACAGAGTTGGCTGATTATCTATATTCAAATCTAGTGGTTCATCATCATTTATCGGAGATAGTTTTCCCTTAGAAGTTTTTTCTTCTTCAATATCTTCAATATCTTCAGTATCTTCAATGTTTTCATCTTCTATCTCTAGTGGTTCAATAAATTTGAGAGATTTTACCTCATATCTACTAACCCTCTTACCTTTAGCTTGAAGACCCTTTTGAGCAATAAACTCTTCAGCATTAATAATTTCAGCTTCTCTATGTTCATGTTTTCCACCGAAAGTTAATTCTACCTGAGGATATTCATCATCGCTAATGTCAACCATATATGAACCTTTAGAATCAGAAATAAAGCTAAGTGGAGTATTATCACTTACATCATAGACAAATCTTTTTATATAGAAAGATTCAACAGAGGCATCATAATAAAGTGCCGTATAAACCTTTTCCCTATCTAGTTTTTCAACCTTTAATAACTCACCCTGATATCTATTACTTAAATCAAAGCTAGTAGTGTAGAAGGTACCGTCTTTGAAAATAGCTAAAATATGATCATCTGCCTCAAATTCTCCAAGATATTTTCCTCTTTCGTCTTCATTGAGTCTTTGAATATCTTTATCAAACCATATATCTTTTCCACCCAAAGTAGATACACCCTTAGACTTAAGGGTTATCCTTTGGATTGGATTTTTAGATACGATATTACCCCTTGCAGCCCTACCTTTAATAGCTAGTTCTGAGAAATCATATTCAAGAACGAGTTTTTTTAGTTTAGGACGAGGTCTTAGGTAGATTTTAACAATCTCAGCTTCTCCGTTATTATTTACTGTAAGCCAAAGTATGGTCGAACCTGGAGCCCCTTGAGTTATATCATATTCTCTATCTCTAGTAATACTCGTTACAGCAAATCTTTTTACATAACTTACAGCAGTCTTTCCATGGCGATAAATTACGTTATAGATAGTCCTGTCGTCATTCCTATCAAATAGACCAACGTAGATGATATCTGTACCAAAGAAAGCCTTATCAGACACTTTTGTTACTACATATTTACCGTTTTTAAGAATTACTATAATTTCAGATAGATTAGAACAATCACATATAAATTCTGCATTATCTTCTTTCTTAAGATTGATACCCACAAAACCTTCTTTCATATTAGCATAGAGTTTTGCATTATTGAGAAGAACTCTAGTTACTTCAATATTTTCAAAACTTCCAAGCTCAGTTAAGCGTGGATATTTTTTACCATATTTCTTTTTAAGGGTTTTAAACCAAGTTATGGTATAGTCGACGATATGATCAAGGTCATGTTGTACCTCCTTCATTTCTTCTTCTATTTTCCTCAGCTTTTCATCTACAAGTTTAGCATCAAACTTAGAAATCTTTCTTACTGGTTTTTCAACTAGTTTATGGATATCATCCATAGTGATTTCTCTATGAAGTAAATCTTGATAAGTAAGCATTTTTGCGAATACATCATCTAACTGTTCTTCCCAGCTTCCAGATTCACCTTCTAGAATTTTGTATATTCTATTTTCAAAAAAGATTTTTTCAAGTGAATTATAATGCCAATCGTTTTCAAGTTCATCCATTCTAATCTGAAGCTCTAACTCAAGTAAGTTCTGAGTATGTTGAGTATCATATCTAAGAACATCATCTACACCCAAGAACTGTGGTTTTTTATCAACAATTACACAAGTATTAGGTGAAATAGAAACCTCACAATCAGTGAATGCATATAATGCATCAATTGTTTTGTCAGGTGATACATCATTAGGAAGATGAATTAAGATATTTGCCTTGTCTGTTGTAAGATCATCAATCTTTCTGATTTTAATCTTACTTTTGTCCTTTGCTCTAAGAATGGAGTCAATTATTGTTTGAGTAGTTTTGCCATAGGGTACTTCTGTAATTGCAAGAGTATTTTTGTCAAGTTTTTCAATTTTTGCCCTTACTTTAACAGAACCACCCCTCTGACCATTTTGATATTTAGAACAGTCTGCATATCCACCAGTAGGGAAGTCAGGATAGAGTTCAAAATCTTTTCCTTGAAGTATAGCAATAGAAGCGTCAATGAGTTCATTAAAATTATGAGGTAAAATTTTGGATGCAAGACCCACAGCAATACCTTCTGCCCCCTGCGCTAAAAGTAGAGGAAATTTTACAGGTAGCTCAATAGGCTCCTGATTTCTTCCATCATAAGAAGTCATCCATTCGGTTGTCTTTGGATTAAAAACAACTTCTTTAGCAAAATTACTAAGGCGAGCCTCAATATAACGTGGTGCTGCACTTGAGTCACCAGTGAGAATATTTCCCCAGTTACCCTGGCAGTCTATTAAATAATTTTTTTGTCCTAATTGTACTAAGGCACCACCGATGGAAGTGTCTCCATGTGGGTGATATTGCATAGCCTGACCGATGATATTAGCTACTTTGGTGTACCTTCCATCATCAATCTTCCACATTGCATGCAATACCCTTCTTTGTACAGGTTTTAATCCGTCCACAATGTGTGGAACAGCCCTATGTAAAATTACATAAGAAGAATAATCCAGGAACCACTCCTTAAACATTCCAGACAACTTGAATTTTTTACTGTTTTCATTCAAGAGTCTATCATACTTTCCAGAAGATGGTGTAGATTCATCAACTGGTTCTTCTTCTCTATTTACTTCTTCTGTATTAAGTTCTTCTG
>CAYFTA010000029.1:0-8302 GCA_964346015.1 uncultured Muribaculaceae bacterium
TCGATGGAAGAACAAAAGTACATAACCAAGTCCTAGGTGAACTAAGAGAACATTTCAAGGATATGGTTTTTGATACTATTATCCAAAGAAATATTAGATTGAGTGAGGCTCCTTCGCATGGAAAACCAATCATTTTATATGATGTAATTTGTAATGGTACAACAAATTACCTAAACCTTGCGAGAGAAGTTCTTGAAAGAAATAACGAAATAGAGATTGTACAATGAATAAGCGACCAAGAGGATTAGGCAGAGGACTTGATGCGCTTTTGGGTGGAGATACCGATTTAAGCACATTAAGAAGTCCTATTGGCTATGTTAATAAAGAAGTGGTCACTAAAGAAGGTGGCCCCAATACTGCTGACATCTTAAGAATACCTATTGATATGATAGAGCCGAATCCATTTCAGCCTAGAATGTCATTTGATCAGGAATCTATTCAAGAATTAGCTGAATCTATAAAGGCACTTGGACTCATTCAGCCTATTACAGTTCGTAAAAAAGGTGTTGGAAAGTATCAAATAATAAGTGGAGAAAGAAGATATCGCGCATGCATGCTGGTTGGTTTGGATATGATTCCTGCATATATACGCGATACTGATGATCAGGGTATGCTCGAGATGGCTATTGTGGAAAATATCCAAAGAGAAGACCTTGATCCAATCGAAGTTGCATTAAGCTATCAAAGACTAATTGAAGAATGTCATTTAACTCAAGAGCAAATGGCTCTAAGAGTTGGCAAGAAAAGATCTTCTGTTACCAATTCTCTTCGCCTTCTACAATTGCCTGCTAAAATTCAACATGACCTAAAAGTAGGTTTAGTGAGTGTGGGCCATGCAAAGGTGCTACTAGGAGTAGAAGACACAGAATTACAAGAGCATCTATGTGATCTTGTAATAAAAGAAGGTCTATCAGTCAGACAGTTAGAGAAAAAGATTAAGAGTCTCACTACTGAGAAAATAAAACCAACAATAGAAACTGCACAAGAGCTACCTGAAGAATATATCAAGGTTCTTGAGATTGTTGGTAGACATTTTCAAAACAACATCAGTCTTAAAAGGTCTAGTAATGGAAAGGGTACCATAACTATCCATTTTTCAAGCGACGCTGAAATTCAAGACTTTTTGAAGGCCCTAGAAGATTCTAAATTCTAGAATACTAGAATGCATATTAGGAAATTCATACCCTTTTTAGTTTTGCTGGTTCTGCTTTGTGGAACTAGCAAAATTTCTTATGCTCAGTTTAAAAAAGATGCCTTTAGTCAAAATTACAACGATACTACGTATAGATCTGAATCAGATACCGTAGCCCAATTCTTTTCTTTTAAAGAATTTTTCGGTGGACTTGCCCATAAAAATACTATTAAAATTGGTACAATGTTCGGTGGAGCTATGGTCCTACCTGGTACAGCTCAAATTTATAATAAAGACTATTGGAAACTACCTATAATTTATGGTGGTATTGGAGCTTTTGTTGGTACGGGTGGCTATTATTTTCATAAATATTCCAAATCTGTAAAAGCATATAAGAAATATTTTGAATATAGTGAAGACGTGGCTCCAAGCATAAATTATTCACCACCACCTGAAATAGATTATGAATCTAAGACTATGGGAACGTGGTTGATGGTAGGTGCAGGACTTGTATATTGGGGCTCTTTGTTAGATGGGGTAATATGTTTTGAAAAAGATAAACATCCATACCCAGGAAGAGCTACTATTTATTCGATACTTGTTCCAGGTCTAGGGCAGGCCTACAATGGTGAATATTGGAAAATACCTATATATTGGGGTGGTCTAGCAGCTTCTGGTTATTTCTTAGCTAATAACCATACTAACTATATTAGGTTTAAGAGAATACACAATGAGGCCACAAGCCCTGAAGGTGGCTATACTGGCCCAATTGACGGAGAAACAGCAAAATGGTATAGGGATGTTTATCGCCGATATCGAGACTATTCAATTGTAGCTACAGTTGGCGTGTATCTGCTTCAGGTTATTGATGCCAATGTGTTTGCTTATATGCATGATTTTGAAGTGACAGATGATATAAGCATGAGAGTGGAACCAACTATTATCACTTCAGATTATAACAATTATGCCTTTAACACAGGAAGGCGTGGTGAAAATGCCGTGGGATTAAAACTAGGATTAAGATTTTAATATGATAAAGAATATTTTTTCTATTGCACTACTTACTATTTGTTTAAGTTTAGCGACTTTTAATGCAGAAGCACAAAGTAAAATACGTACAAGAAATTCTCTAAAAAAAGAGAACCTCCTATTGAGAAATAAGCTTGATTCATTAAAACAGGAATATGCTAAATTGGCTGCCATAATGGAAGCAGAGGAAGAAAAAAAAGAAAAACATGATTCTGCTTCTCTTGTTGCTCCTATAGGGGTGGCACCAGAAGACTATACAACAGAGATTTCTGACAGTTTATTAAATATTTGGTATACACAAAGGAGTGTTGAAGAAGAGGATATTGAAGAAGTAGATATGGATTCTGTAAGATTTGAATCCAATGTACCCGATAGCGTATATATCAAAAGACTTGAGGCCATGAATTCATTTATTCGTCTGCCTTATAACGATATTGTTAGAAATTACATAATTCTATATTCTGAAAAAAGAGCACAAGGAACTGCTAGACTCCTTGGACTTGCAGAATATTATATGACACCTTTTGAAGCAGCATTCTTGAAACACAATCTTCCACAAGAGCTTAAGGTTATGGCTATTATCGAATCTGCCTTAAATCCTACTGCTGTTTCATGGGCTGGAGCAAAGGGTATGTGGCAATTCATGTATGCTACAGCTAAAATGTATAATCTGACAATGGACTCCTTTGTAGATGAGAGGCTTGACCCCATGAAATCTGCAGATGCTGCGGCTAGATTTTTGAAAGACCTATATGCTATTTTTGGAGACTGGAGTTTAGCTATTGCAGCATATAATTGTGGACCTGGCAATGTTAATAAGGCTATTAGACGTAGTGGTGGAAGTCGTGCTTTTTGGGATATCTACCCTTTCTTGCCTAGAGAAACTCGTGGTTATGTACCTGCTTTTGTGGGTGCACTCTATGCTCTAAATTATCATAAAGAACATGGTATCATACCTATTCCTTCTGAATTTCCTGCACATGTAGATACATTTAGAATCAATAAAAATCTACATTTCAAACAAATTAATGAGCTTGTAGGGGTACCAATGGAGGATATTAAAGCCTTGAATCCACAGTATAAACATGAAATTATACCTGGAGCTAGCAAGGAATATATTCTCAGACTTCCTTTCGAATACACAAATGCCTTTATAGACAATGAAGATTCTCTATATATTTATAAAAAGGATGAGTTTTTCAATCCAGTAAAAATTAAAAAGATAACTGAAGGTGGCGATGGTAATAGGATTGTCTATAGAGTAAAAAGTGGAGACTATTTAGGGAAAATTGCAAATAGGTATAGGGTAAGTGTTAATAGTATAAAAAGGTGGAACAACCTCAGAAGCAATAATATACGAGTAGGACAAAGACTAGTTATCTATCCTAGAGGAGGTGCTCCAAAACAAGAAAATGTAAATAATAATTCAACAAAAGAAGAGACTATACCAACAACAAATAAGAACTTTACAGGTCATAGTCTTTACACTGTACAATCTGGAGACTCTTTTTATACAATAGCTAAGAATTATCCAGGAATAACAGCAAATGATATTATGGCTTATAATAAAATGGGCTCTAAAATTAAACCTGGTATGGTTATTAAAATCCCTCAACTTTAGACTCTCACGTCACCCTGCTACTACCAATGATGAACTTTGTTAGTCATTGCAGAATTCTTTAACCTTCAAGACCTTAGGGACTTAGAGTGACATTGTGATTGTCATGCTGAAGAACCACGTAGTGGTGACGTGAGCATCTTTGCAAAGTCAAAAATCAAAAGTCAATTGAAATTTAAGCTCAGCCCTGCTGGGCTTTTTTCTTTGAAAATAATGAGTGTATGCTGCTCTAAGACCTAAATGAAGAAAACTTTTAAGGGAGTATTTCATATAAAGTGCTGTCCAGGCTCCCCTATCATAATAAGCAGGAACAGAAAATGAGCCTGGTAAATCTCTTTCATAAACATAAATCCTATCATCCCAATTATCCACCTTGAATATACCCTGACGCAAATAGCAGGTAAAAGTTTTTATATTATATTTCCCTTCGAAATAACCCAAAATTGCAAAATCCTTTGACCAAAGCCCATGAACCCTGATTTTTGTTCCAAATCTACTCCCATCCCAATCAAAATCACATCTCAACTCATTCCTTGGGGCAATGGTAAGAGGCTTTGAATATTGTACAATACTTAGACTTTTGGACGAGTTTTCATAGACTTTAAACTTTAATTTAGAGCTCCCCCTCATAGAAATTTGAAAAGAAGAGTTTATCTTCCAATCATAAACTAATATAACCCTAAATTGACTTGCATCCAGAGGAGGGCTCGTTTTATATTTTGAAGGCCTATGAGCATAGTCCAAACTTAAATTTGCACTATGATTACGTCCATACATGAAATCCAGGCCTAAAGAAAGAGCTAATTCATCCTTTGATTTAGAAAAAGTCCTAATAGGTCCATTGTAAGAAGCATTATAATTGGGTGAAAAATAACGAATTAAAGTGGCAAATCTAAACATTTTTCCTATTGGAATTGTTGCACCTAAAACAGCTGAAGGCGATAATTTTCTCCAATCAATTGCAAGCTCTCCCCACAGATCTATTCCATAAAAACAAAAAGCAGCATCAAAAGATGAAATAGTATTTGCCTGAGTAAAAGCCAAACGATACCTTGGACCAAAATAACTTAAATTAAACCCAGAAAAGAAATCTTCATGGCTTATTGTATTTGTTGACTTATATACATAGGCCTTTAATTTAGGTATAGAAGTAAAGACTATTAAAGTAAAATTTCGAATATTTAGTTCTGATGCGACTCCTATCAAGGCTGTTGGTGATGAAAAGGATGAGGGCAGAGAAAGGCCTGTTGGCTTTTTAATAAAGGAGTCAACTTTTGAAACTCCTGATAGAGACATCCCATTCCATAAAGCCAGTCCCTGCCCAAATCTAAGATTGAAATCACCCAAGACGATTGACAACTTCTTGGTTTGGTAGGCTACCGTCCCTGTAAAAGTTGAAGGATAATGAAATTTAGAGTCATAGGAACGGACAAAGCCTAGGCGCATGAAATATTTTTTATTTATATCTGTTTTATATCTAAACCCATAGGAATATTGTGGAGAGAATTCATATGTATTATTCTTTGTAAAAACTCTAGTTATCAATGTATTATAAATAGAATTCCGTTCCCATTTACTTTGTCCAGGAAGTCTAGAAGAGTCTAAAGACACAAAGTTTCTCAAAGCTGAAACAAAATCAACATTAAAACCATCTAAAGCTGCTAATTCGGAATAGGATAGCACATCTCCATTTCTTTGTGTATAATCAAGAAAAGATGCTACTTGATATTGAGTAAGAAGTCCACAAGACAATAGTTTTGAACGTGATAACTCATTGATTTTTAATGGATTTTTACTAATGCTTTCCATTCTTTCAAAAAGTTCTTCATCTATTTCTTCTATAGAGTTTAAACCATAGATTAGAATAATTGCTTCTTCCAGTTCGACCTTGCTTTGTGATTGGGCATAAATGGAAATTTGTAAAAATAATTGTAAGCCCAGAGATAGAAAAAACATAAAAATCAAACGCCTCATAACCAACAACTTTTTAAGTTTTAACCTAAAGTTAGGATTAATAGATAAAAATCCACCACATTATGAAAAAGAGAATGTAAATTTTTATCTTTTTTTAAGGTTTTATGTTATTTTTGCCTTTTGTCTCTGGAAGACGTACTTAATCTTTAAGAATATGAACAAGATACAATTACACGACAAGACATTTAAATTATTTATTCCTTATGAGAAAATAATGTCTGCAATTGACCACGTAGCTGATGAAATCAATAAAGATTTTAAAGACTCTAAAGATATTCCTATTCTCCTGTGTGTATTAAATGGATCAATCATGTTTACATCTGAGCTAATGAAAAGACTTAATTTCAATTGTGAGCTTGTCGCTATAAAATTAAGTTCATATATAGGAACGGATACAACAGGTGAAGTGAAAATCACAATGAACTTGACTTCAAATATTCAAGGACGTAGAGTTATTGTAATTGAAGATATTGTGGATTCGGGACACACAATAATAGAGTTAGATAATATTATTAAACAAGCTGGTGCAGCTGATGTAAAGATGTGCACTATGCTACTTAAACCAGATGTATATAAAAAAGATAGAAAACTAGATTATGTAGGTTTGGAGATTCCTAATGATTTCATTGTTGGTTTTGGACTTGATTACAATGAATTAGGACGCAACCTCAAAGATATTTATACTTTAGATGTTTAACAGATCTATATACTTGTGATATTCAATTATATACTTTGAACATAAAACTTGAACTATTAAATCAAAATAATGAAATATTATATTTTATTCGGCCCTCCAGGCGCAGGGAAAGGTACACAGGCTACAGCAATGGTTGAAAATTTTAATCTTCATCATATTTCTACAGGAGTTCTTCTTAGACAAGAAATTGCTGCTGGTACAGAACTCGGAAAAGAAGCTAAAAAGTTAATTGATAATGGTTGTCTTGTTCCAGATGAAGTTGTTGTAAAAATGATTAAGTCTGAATTTGAGAGAATTAAAGGTGTTGCAGGGTTTCTACTAGATGGCTTTCCTAGAACTCTTCCACAAGCAGAAAGTCTTGATAAAATGTTAGCTGAGAAAAAAACAGAGGTAACAGCTGTTGTATCTATAATGATTCCAGACGAAACCATCAAAGAAAGAATTAAACACAGAGCAACCATCGAGGGACGTACCGACGATGCTAGTGATGAAATAATTAACAATCGCATCAACACCTATCATAATCAAACAGAACCCCTCATAGACTATTATACCAAGGCAAAAAAATACCACGAAATTGAAGGTCGTGGTACTATTGATGAAGTCAAAGAAAGGATTAACTCAATTATGAAGAAATTCTAACTATAGATTATCGTTACTGTATATAGTTTTACATATTGGACATTCCCAATTATGAGCATCTTTGTCCAAAATTTCATAACCACAGCATAAACAACTGTCTGGTTTATTCTTAACATACAACCCATAGGAAGTCATTGTATTTTGATAGTGATATAAAACATCCCTTTCAAAAATTTTAGGTTGATAGTATCCACGTACAAAAGAATCAAAAAGTATATTAATACCAATACCCCTGTCGGTAGTATAAGATTCTGTAATATGATATAAATTATCTTCCTGTTGTACGTACTTATATTTCTTTACCCAAAAGCCATTCCTACACATATAAATCCAATCACCAACTTGAATGGGAGCATACCTAAACTCCAAATCTGGCCTAAAACTTTTGCATAAGTTTGCAAACTGCTGTTCTGTTAGGGGTATATCTTGTGGGATTTCCTCAATCCACACTTCATCCCAAGGTGGTGTAACTTCACCATTAATATGATATGGACTTAACAGGATTTCAACATAAGATTTCGGCAACTGCACATTCTGCAGATCAAGGCTGTCTTGGAAAAGAGGAGCAATTTCTTCATCTTCAAATCTTGACTTTTCAGAATCATTTTTTGTAACGGAAAAAGTTTGATTAGGATGGCTTCTTGCATAATCAATAAATTGATCAACATAGGGTTTTAGCCCTTCAATTATTAGGTCAACCCCTTGTTCTAAAATATTACTGACTTTATCAAGTAATACACATGCCAAGCCCCCTGCTTTTGTTACCGCAAGAGTGCCACCAAAAACAATAGCCTCATCTTTAGGCGATTCAAAGACTTCAGATAAAGAAAATTTTCTTTTGGTAGTTAAGCTTTCTTTTTCAGATTGATTCACTGCTAACATGGCTTGAGGTTTATATGAGTTTTAGGTTAAATGCCTTTTATAGTGCACATTACTAAGATGCTAAACCTATCCATCATGTTGCAAGAGATTACTTCATTTTTATTAAATTTTTGTTAATAAAACTACTTCCAGTCTGCTATTGCAACTGTTAGAATTGTATCATCCGTGTACGTACTTCTTGGTGAAAACAAAGGAAAGTCCGTCCTTTTTGTATTAGCAAACTCGTACACTGAGCCTACTATATCACCTATTATTGCTCCTAACATTGTTTTAATGTTTTATATGGTTAAAATTCGAGTCTAAACCCTTTGGATTTCATCTGATTGTA
>CAYFTA010000029.1:8402-11658 GCA_964346015.1 uncultured Muribaculaceae bacterium
TTTTCATATAGAGTTTTCATATATCGTTATAATTAAATTATACCTAGAATATATCTAATTATTACTTGACACAGATGGAATGGCTGTTTGGTCTGTATCACTGAGAAATAATAAAAATAAGACGTTGATTGGAAGACATAAAAAGATTATATTAGTGATTTGGAAAAAAATAGCTAATTTTGTTCGCACATTTAGATTAAACCATTTGGTGTTTAATAATATGGAGGTTAGATAAAGCTCAGGAAGTTAGGTAATGCCAAGAAAATAGATAGAAATTTCTATGGAAGAGAAGAAAAAAGCAGGAAGAAATAGAACGCTCACAGTCGACAAAGCAGAAATACCCACTCTAGAACGTTATATATCAAACATTGAAGATCTAAAGAATAACTTTATTGATAATATGATAATCAATGGAGATTTATTTGAATGCTTAGACCACATCCCAAATGAATATTTTGATTTGGTTATCATTGACCCACCTTATAATTTAGACAAAAACTTTCACGGTAAAAAATTTTCTTCCATGAAATCAGAGGCATATGAAGAATATTTATGTAGTTGGTTTTACAAGGTATGTGATAAATTAAAAAAACAAGGTTCTTTATATATGTGTGGAGACTGGAAGTGTTCTTCTTCAATGCAGAGGGTTATTGAGGAAAAATTAACCATACTTAATCGTATTTCGTGGCAAAGAGAAAAGGGTCGTGGAGCCAAATCTAATTGGAAAAATGGAATAGAAGATATTTGGTTTGCTGTTAAAAATCCGAAGGATTATTATTTTGATGTAGAGTCAGTTATGATGAAACGTAAGGTAAGAGCTCCATATAAAATAGATGGTAGCCCAAAGGATTGGGAGGAGACAAAAGACGGAAATTTTCGTATGACTTATCCTTCTAATTTCTGGGATGATATTACCATTCCATTTTGGTCAATGCCAGAAAATACTGATCACCCTACACAAAAACCAGAAAAGCTATATGCAAAATTAATTTTAGCTTCATCTAAACCAGAAGATAGAATTTTTGACCCTTTTTTAGGTGGTGGCACAGCTGCAGTTGTTGCAAAAAAACTCAATAGAAAGTATTGTGGTATAGAAATTAATAAAGAATACTGCCTCTGGTCAGCCAAGAGGCTAATGAATGCAGAAGAAGATAGCAGTATTCAAGGCTATGTTGATGGTGTGTTCTGGGAAAGAAATTCTTTAAGTGATCAAATAAGAATTAAAGATAATCCAAGGGGAAGTTCAAGGAAGAAGAACTAAAAGAACAATCCAAGGGGAAGTTCAAAGAAAGTTTAAAATGAGATTAGAGAGGTAAAGTGAACTTTAAAATGTTATAAACGTGGTGTTAATTAAATATCAATAAGGAAATATGTCAAATTTTATAGATTATGTGAAGATTTTTTGTCGTTCTGGTAATGGAGGTGCTGGTTCTAGGCATTTTCGTAGGGAAAAATATGTTCCTAAAGGTGGTCCAGATGGTGGAGATGGTGGTAGAGGTGGTCATGTTATATTAAAGGCTAATCCTCAACTTTGGACTCTTATTCACTTGAAATATAGGAAACATGTTTTTGCAAAAGATGGAGAGGCTGGAAGTGGGCAACTTAGGACGGGAAAGGATGGGAAAGATATAATTCTGGAGGTTCCACTTGGTACTGTTGCAAAAGATGCAGAAACAGGAGAGATATTATTTGAAATTCTTGAAGAAGGTGATGAAAAAATCCTTGTAGAAGGTGGTAGGGGTGGTCTCGGAAATACTAATTTTAAGACAGCAACAAATCAAGCACCACAGTATGCTCAGCCAGGCGAACCTTGTCAAGAAGGTTGGTATATTCTTGAGCTTAAATTACTTGCAGATGTAGGCCTCGTTGGCTTCCCTAATGCTGGCAAATCTACACTATTAGCCGCAGTCTCAGCAGCTAAGCCTAAAATTGCCGACTATCCATTCACTACTTTAGAACCTAATTTGGGAATTGTTAGTTACTATGATGATTATTCATTTGTAATGGCTGATATTCCAGGAATTATAGAAGGAGCTCACGAAGGTAGGGGCATAGGAACTCGCTTTTTAAGACATATAGAGAGAAATTCAGTCCTACTATTCATGGTTCCTGCCGATGCCGATGATATTGCTGAGTCTTATAAAATTTTATTAAATGAGTTACGACTATATAATCCTGAGCTTCTTGTAAAAGATAGGGTTCTTGCCATTTCTAAATCGGATATGCTTGACGAAACTCTGAAAAAAGAAATAGAACCTTTATTGCCAAAAGAGCTGCCTCATATCTTTATTTCTTCTTTTACTGGTGAAGGTATAAAAACTCTGAAGGATTTACTATGGGAAGCACTTCATAAGTAATAAGCATTTGTTAAGTATATTAGGTTTATAGGAATAAAAGTAAACCCAGTTCTAAAACTCGAAAAATAATTAGTTCAGATAAATTAACAGTAAACCTATTTCAAAAAATAAAAGAATTCAACTATGTTTTGGGAACATATACATAAGTTTGATCAAGAATTAACTTTGGCAATTAATAGCTGGAGCTCTCCTATCACAGACTCAATAATGATTTTTTTCTCAAAAATCCCAGTATGGATACCTTTGTACGCACTCGTTGCTGCACTTTTAATATGGAGATTGGGATGGAAAAAGGGCTTAATGATAATAGCAGCTGCCTTACTTACCTTTGGTTTTTGTGACCAATTCTCAAATCTTATAAAAGATATTGTGGGCAGGCTCCGACCATTAAATAATGAATTTATGGTGTCAAGTGGTCTCAATGTTCTTGAACATCCAAGTCAGAGTTTCAGTTTCTTTTCAGCACATGCAGCCAATGCTTTTGGCTTCGCGACAAGCACTTTTGTTGGATTGCGTATAGATAAAAGGTTGAAATATAGAGGCTATGCTGCCTTTATATATTTTTGGGCATTTATGGTAGCCATAAGTCGAATATTCGTTGGAAAGCACTACCTTGGAGACGTACTTGCTGGTGCCATCATAGGCGCTTTTGCAGGTCTTTGCTTCACACTTCTTGCCAAATGGCTTATTGAAAAATATTCTATTTCTTAGTTTACAGCTTATCCGAGTAATAATAGACTAAATGCCATAACGGCCATACCTGCTACTAAACCATATATGGCGTAGTGGTGTTTGCCATATTCTTGAGCGGCTGGTAATAACTCATCCAAAGAAATAAAGACCATAATACCAGCAATGGCAGCAAACAAGATTCCGAACATATTATCATTGAGAAAAGG
>CAYFTA010000029.1:11758-13700 GCA_964346015.1 uncultured Muribaculaceae bacterium
AAAAGGCTATGAGTACTTGATTATCCTTTTCGAATTAATTACAATAATAATGCTTCATTACTTTATAAAGCTGGAATTAGATTTTCCATTTTGGTTCCACGGGAACCTTTTATTAGGATAGTTGCTCCTGTAATTGGTTTTTCATTTAGATAGTATGCCAATTCATCTGAAGTTTCGAAGCATAAATAGTTAGAGTTTAGAGAATCAACTGCTTCTTGAAACTCCATCCCCACAAAATATGCCTGGCCAAGCCTTGATTCTGAAACCTTTTTAACTATATATGCATGCTCTAAGAAAGAATCTTCGCCTAGTTCAAGCATATCCCCTAACATAACCACTTTATTTTCTGACTCAATATTTGAAAAATTTTCCAAGGCAGCTAACATAGATGTCGGATTTGCATTATATGCATCCACAATCAGAGTGTTTTTCTCTGTTTTTAACATTTGAGAGCGATTGTTTTCTGGGATATAAGAACTTATAGCATCTATCGCATCTTCGTGTGCCACTCCAAAATATTGTCCAACAGCAAGAGCTGCCATTACATTATCTGCATTGTAAGAACCTACTAACCGAGTATCTATAACTTCTCCTGTTTGTAATTCTATTCTTAAATAAGGATGTTCCAGAGAAGAAGGTAAGACCCTTGCTTCTTGGTATTTAAGTCCATAAGGAATAATGAGAGAATGATTTCTTTCTGGATCAGAATCTAATTGTCTATCGGAAGCCATTTTACATAGATATGGGTTATCTACATTCACAAAAGCCTTGTCGGCCGTTCTACGCAAATAGTCATAAAGCTCGCCCTTGGTATTCATAACACCTTCAAAATCTCCAAAGCCTAAAAGATGGGCTTTTCCCACATTTGTTATAAGGCCATAATTTGGCAAAGCAATATCCACCAATTCTTTTATATCGCCTGGATGACTTGCACCCATTTCCACAACGGCTAACTCTGTTTCAGAATTGATTTTCAACAAAGTCAAAGGTACACCAATGCTATTATTTAGATTCCCTTCTGTAGCTGTAACCCTATATTTTTTTGAAAGAACCTCCCTTATTAATTCCTTAGTGGTTGTTTTTCCATTTGTTCCAGTTAAAGCTATTACTATCAATGGTTTTCCATCTACCAAAGTCATAGACCTATGCCACCTTGCCAATTCCTGAAGTGCTTTTAATGTATTCGGAACTACTATAATTTTGTTTAGACCATCTTGTTTCTGACTATCTTGATTTTGATTATCATGTTCCAAATCTTCCTTTTGAAGCCTCGCTACTTCCGAATCCTCATCCACAACAGCCCAAGCAGCTCCTGCCTCCAAAGCAGTCAAAGCATATTTATTCCCATCAAAATTTTCACCTTTTAAGGCAAAGAAAAGCTCTCCTTCCTTGATGGAACGACTGTCAGTCGAAACGCCACTACAACCTTTGAAAATTTTATATAATTCAGCTGTATTCATTATTTATTATTTTTTAGGCCTATGTAAACACTACATACCTCTGTAATTATTTCTTACCAGTACTACCAAAACCACCTTCTCCCCTTTCGGTTTCATCTAAAACTTCAACTTCTTCCCATTCAACCCTTTCATATTTAGCCACGACTAGTTGAGCAATCCTCTCTCCAGGATTAATTGTAAATGGTTCTTTTGAAAGGTTTACTAAAATCACCTTAATCTCTCCTCTATAATCTGCATCGATTGTTCCAGGTGCATTCAAAACAGAAAGTCCATGCTTTGCAGCAAGTCCACTTCTTGGTCTAACTTGAGCCTCTGTACCATCAGGTAGGGCTATAAAAAGTCCAGTTGGCACCATTGCCCTTTCCAACGAACCAAGTACAATTGGTTCTATAATATTAGCTTTTAAATCCATCCCTGCCGACTTAAGTGTAGCATATTCTGGAGTAGAATATTGAGACTTATTGACGATTTTTACTTTCATA
>CAYFTA010000030.1:0-4048 GCA_964346015.1 uncultured Muribaculaceae bacterium
TATAATATAGAGACATATTTAAAGAGGTAGGCTTCTTACCAAAGAGCCATGGTTCTGAGAAACTTGCTGACAATGTTGTATAATAAGTACCATTAGTTTGGAAACGTATAGCTAAGTTTTGAGCATCACCGAGTGGAACAGGTCTCCATGCTGTTTTATCAAAAAATCTTCTTGTAGAGAAGTTGTTAAAACTAACTCCAACTGTTGCTACAAAGGTATTTCCACCCCAACCACCTGAAAGTTCAAGCTGACTAGAAGGCTTTTCCGTAACATTGTAAATAATATCTACAGTATTATCCATTTGATTAGGAAGAACAGAGAAACCTGTTGTAGGATCCATAATTGCCTCTGGATCAAACTGTCCCATGGAAGCAATCTCACGAATAGAACGTTCAAAATCTGTCTGACTAAAAAGATAACCAGGACGAGTAAAAATCTGACGACGAACTACCCTTTCATTAGTCAAGTCATTACCATTAATAACTATATTATTTAAAGTAGCAGGTTTGCCCTCAACTATACGTATTTCTACATCAACGGAGTCACCCTCAATATTTAACTCAACAGGTTGAAGATTGAAGAACAAATAACCATTGTCACGATAAAGCTTTGTAATATCCATCTCATGAGGTTTCCCTCCACCCATGAGTCTTTTTTCCATGGTAACAACATCGTAGATATCACCCTTCTTAATCATCAAGATATCATTCAAAACTTCAGTAGGATAAACAGAATTGCCTGTCCAGGTGATGTTTCTAAAGTAATATCTCTTACCTTCATCTATTTTAAAGTCTATCTGAAGCTTGCCTGGCTCCATAAAATATATAGAATCTTTTACGATTCTGGCATCACGAAAACCAGCTTCATTAAAAGCAGAAATTAAATTTCGTTTATCATTCTCATACTCCTTAGCTTTGAATTTCTTAGAACTAAAAAAGTTGATAAAACGTCTATCCTTGGTTTTCTTCATCGAGCGTACTAGCTTGGTTTCTTTAACATTGTTATTACCATCGAATGTAATCTTTTTAATACGCACCTTAGGACCCTTGTTTACCGCAAAATTTACTCTAATTGCATTTTTAATTATAGTGTCTCTTTTAGTATAGACATCAACTTTTACATTTTCAAAACCCTTTTCTTTATAATATCGCGAAATTACATCAGATGCCGTTTTAGAAACATATTCTGAGAATTCTCCTCCCCTACGCAAAGAAAGCCTTTCAAGCAATTCTTTTTGTTCTCCTGACTTAACTCCACTAAAGGTCCAGCGAGACACTCTTGGACGTTCTTTTATTTCAATTTTAAAAAATGCTGTATCTTTTGCCGTAGATAAGGAATCAATTTTAAGAGCTACATCTTCAAAGTATCTTTGTAGCCAAAGTCTTTGAACTATTGATGAAAGTGCATCACTTGGAACAGTAACTTCCATACCTTTATGAAGCCCCGTAATCTGAATTATCTGGTCTTCATTAAAATAATTATTCCCTGCGACAGAAACTCCTCCTACAATATATTTTTGGGGATTATTATAATCAACTATGATAGATTCCTTCTCCCCTTGTGCCAATGCATTGATTGACAGCAATATAAGAAGTCCGGAAAATATAGCTCTGTAAAATCTCATCACAACACGTTTAATTCAAAACCGCAAATATAAGAATTTATTTAACTTTTCCATAACGCCTTTCACGTTTTGCATAGGCTTTTAAAGCATTTCTAAATTCATCTTTTCTGAAATCGGGCCATAGTGTATCTACAATTAAAAACTCCGAGTAAGCTCCCTGCCAAAGAAGGTAGTTACTCATACGTTTTTCTCCCGATGTCCTAATAATTAAATCCGGATCTGGGATGCCAGCAGTGACCAAATATTCAGAAAAATCATCTATTGTATAATTCTCAATAGCTTCTAAAGCATTTTCAGATTTTATGGCTTCTTTTGCCATTTTTTTTGCAGCCTGAAGAATATCCCATTTTCCCCCATAACTTAAGAAAACTATTAACGTTAAAGTTTTATTATCTTTCGTCTTATTGACAGCATAATCAATAGCTTCTTTTAGGCTATCATCAAGACGTTCTCGATTACCAAGCACAAGAAAACGAACACTATTTCCCATAAAATTATCCATTTCTTGGACCATGGCATCAACCATTAACTTCATAAGAGCTGCTACTTCTTTCTCTGGGCGATTCCAGTTTTCTTCCGAAAAAGCATAAAGAGAAAGGTATTTAACTCCTTCTTCTACAGCAGCTTCTGCACAGGCTCTTACACTTTCAACTCCTTCAAAATGCCCGTATACACGCTCCTTTCCACGCTCCTTAGCCCATCTTCCATTGCCATCCATAATCATGGATACATGAGTAGGTATATGTTTAGTTTTTGTCGTCATAATTTGTATAATTATTTCTCATATCTTCTCCCCAAAAGAGCTTTTCAGAAAGAGCCGTGATAAAATGCGATTTATCTGGCCTAACACGCTTTAGCGAAAATCGCGCCAAAGAGATATGAATTACATCATTTTCTCCTATTTCACAATTTCTATTATCTGCTGAAAAACAAGCCTTACCTTCTCGAGACCTTATTTTAAGCTTAATTTCTGAAGTGTCAGGAAAGATTAAAGGTCTTACATTTAAATTATGTGGAGCTATTGGGGTGAGAATTAGAACTTTTGCGCTAGGCATAACAATAGGACCTCCTGCACTTAAGGAATAGGCAGTAGACCCTGCACTTGTAGCTACTAACAAACCATCAGCCCAATAAGTTGGAAGAGTGATTCCATCAACTACAACATCTACTCCCAGAATTGAAGCTTTACCCCTGTGAAGAGCCACTTCATTTAAGGCATAAGGCCAATTAAATTCTGATGTAGTTGGGGCCCCTTTTATTTCTAAAATCTGTCTTTCTTCTATAGAATAAGAACCTGTCCTCAAAGCCTCTAAGACTACTTCTGGTGTATTCTCAGATAAAAAACCCACTCTGCCCAAGTTAACTCCTAAAATAGGCACTCCACTATCAGCAATTAAACTTGCTGCTGAAAGAAAAGTACCATCTCCTCCTAAGCTTAGAATTTTATCTATTCCTGCTAAACTATGATGATCCTCACCATATTTGATATAAGAAAGTTGATGCGAATCTGCTTTCAACTCGCTTAACATTTTAACGACTCTTTTTTCTTTCAGTAAGTCTTCGTTTCTTAGATATATTGCTATATTCATTTCTTAACAAATAGATTTCAAAATTAACATTTTATTTACAATCTTTTTTAGTTTTTCTAGAAAAGATTAGATTATTATCTATTTTTGCCAATTGAAATAGAGAAAATTATGAAAACTAGATTAAGCGTT
Organism: uncultured Muribaculaceae bacterium; assembly: GCA_964346015.1. Taxonomy (GTDB): domain Bacteria; phylum Bacteroidota; class Bacteroidia; order Bacteroidales; family UBA932; genus Cryptobacteroides. The sequence goes on from CAYFTA010000030.1 coordinate 3,343, forward strand.
AATATAAATAAAGTTGCAACTCTAAGAAATTCTAGAGGTGGCAATTTGCCAGATGTTACAAAGGCAGCTCTGGATTGTGAAACTTTTGGGGCAGAGGGAATTACTGTCCATCCTAGACCTGATGAGAGACATATTAGATATTCAGATGTAAGGACAATTCGTCCTTTGCTTACTACCGAATTCAATATTGAAGGCAACCCGATTCAGTCTTTTATGGATTTAGTGCTAGAGGTTGTTCCCGAACAAGTTACTTTAGTACCCGATGCCGTAGATGCAATTACTTCAAATGCTGGTTGGAATACCATAAAATATAGGGACTTCTTAAAAGAAGTTTGTGATATATTTAGAGCTAAAGGCATAAGAACATCTATTTTTATTGACCCTATTCCAGAAATGGCGAAGGCTGCTGCTTTATGTGGTTGTGATAGAGTCGAATTATATACAGAAAGTTATGCTGTAGAATATCCAAAAAATAAAGAGGTTGCAATTAAACCTTATTTAGAAACAGCTGTTGTGGCTCGAGATGCTGGTTTGGAAATAAATGCAGGTCATGACTTATGTCTTGAGAATCTTAATTATTTTGTAAAAACAATTCCATGGACAAAGGAGGTTTCAATAGGACATGCAATAATTTCTGATGCCCTTTATATGGGACTTCATGAAACAATTCAAAAATACCTTTTAGAAATCAAAAAAGCGTTTTAGA
>CAYFTA010000030.1:4148-13666 GCA_964346015.1 uncultured Muribaculaceae bacterium
GGACTTCATGAAACAATTCAAAAATACCTTTTAGAAATCAAAAAAGCGTTTTAGATTATCATAAAGTTTTAGACTATCATAAATTAATAAAATCAAAACAGTTTTTAAGAAAATTACTTATCTTTGTATTCTGTGATTATTAGAAATAAACTTAAAAAAACTAAATATGACACACAAAAGACTAATTCTTGGCACTGCGACAGTGGCTGCAATCCTAGGAGTTGCACTTTTCTCGGGCTGTAAATCAAACACTGCAAACAATGAAGAAGCTAAAGAAACAACCGAAGCTAAGGTTGAACCTAAGGCTGGTGCAATTGTTTATTTTCAACTTGATAAAGTGATTAGAGAATATGATAGGGCTAATGAACTCAAATCAGTTGTAGAGACTAAAGTAAGTGAGATTGAAGCTGAGATGCAAAGAAAGGGTAAAAAGCTTGAAGCAGATGTGAGGGATTTTGAAGAAAAGCTAAACAAAGGGCTTATGACTAGGGTGGTTGCTGAGTCTAATGGACAAAAGCTTCAACAAAGACAAGCTGAATTCCAGAATTGGGTAGCTCAGAAAGAGCAAGAAATTCAGGAAGAGAACTTCGTTATGACTAATCAGATCAATAATGATATCCAGAAATTTGTAACTAAATTTAATGAAGATAAAGATTATGCTATGATTCTCGCTAATCAAGGCGATATTTCTGGTATTATTAATTTTCCAGTTCTAGTTGCAGACCCTTCATTAGACATTACTGATGCTATCATCAAAGGTCTTAATGAAGAATATATAAAAAGCAAAGATAAAAAGTAGAAATAAAATTGAGAATAGCGATACTGTCTTGTTTTTACCCCTACAGAGGAGGGATTTCTCAGTTTAATGCTTGCCTTTACGGTGAACTGAGCAAGGAACATGATGTCAAAGCTTTTAATTTTAAAAGACAATATCCTGAGTTCCTTTTCCCTGGTAAAACACAGTACGTGACAGAAGATGACGAGGCCGTACCAATAGAGAGTGTATCTATATTGGATACGGCTAATCCTTTTTCATATATTAGTACATATAGAGCAATTAGAGACTGGAAACCAGACCTTTTAATTCTAAGATATTGGATGTCATATTTTGCTCCTTCATTGGGCTATGTGGCAAAAAAAATGAAAAAGCACTGTAAGGTGGTCTCAATTCTAGACAATGTAGTGCCTCATGAGCAAAGATTTTTTGATACACCAATGACAAAATATTTCCTCAAAGGCAGTACAGGCTATATAACTCTGTGCGAAGCTGTTTCAAAAGACTTATTAAAGCTTAAGCCTGATGCAAACTATGCTGTAATTCAACATCCACTTTACTCTCATTTTGGAGAAAAAATTAATAGAGCTGAAGCAGAAAAGAAGTTAGGACTACAAAGTGGCAAAAAAAATATTCTTTTCTTTGGTTTAATAAGAAAATACAAAGGTTTAGATATATTAATTGAAGCTTTTTCAATGTTACCTGATGATTATCAATTAATTATTGCAGGGGAACCTTATGGAAGTTTCAAACCATATCAAGACTTGCTCGACCAATTACCCGATAAAACAAGAGTAAAGGCTGTCTTAAAATATATCAAAGACTCTGAAGTGACTGATTATTTTTCAGCTTCAGACCTTGCTGTTTTGCCATATAGGTCTGCAACTCAAAGTGGTATTAGTTCTGTTTCCTATCACTTCGAAGTTCCCATGATTGTAACCGACGTGGGTGGATTAAGAGAAACGATTGGAGACAGAGGCACGGGACTTGTAGCTAATGATGGTTGCCCAGAAGCAATTAGAGATGAAATCTTGAAATATTTTTCTAATCCAGAAATAAAAGAAAACTGCATAAAAAACATTAAGTTGGAAAAGAAAAGACTATCCTGGGAAAGTTTTGCTGAACAATTAATAGACTTTACGTCACAATTATAGAATTATGATTAAGCATTATAAAACCATATTATTGATTTTCCTATCAGTTTTTATGCTCATGGGTAGTCAAATTAATGCTCAGGATTATGTAAACACACCTGTTACTATTTCAAAGGAAAAGGTTAGGGTCGATGGCAAGGTCTACCTCTCACATATAATTTTAGAAAGGCAAACCTTATACTCAATAGCTAAGGCATACAATGTTACAGTTAATGAGATTTATGAAGCTAACCCCACAATCAAAGAAACAGGACTTCAAAAAAATTCTATTATCATGATTCCTTATGTTAAGGAGGATGATACTAAAGCTAGTCAGGAAAAGTCAGAAGAAGATAAGGCTGTAATAGCAACAAGTCCAGGGCATAAGGAAACCGTATTTCGTAAAACTATTATTCATGTAGTTAAATGGTTTGAAGATATTGAATCTATTGCTAAGGCATATGCTGTATCCGTGGAAGATATTATGCGAGCTAACAATCTAAAAGATAAAAAATTGAGTAGACGCCAAAAACTACGCATTCCTAGTAGCGAAGAAATTGCTCAAGCAAGAGAGGCTGAAAAGGAAGATATAGAAAAAGATTATGAATCCCCTATCTTGCCTGATCAAGACACTACTTTAAAATTTGCCTTTCAACCTAAAAATGAAATATCTGCTGCTATAATTTTACCTTTTAGATCTAATTCAGATGCAGTTAGTAAAAACAATATGGATATGTATTGTGGAGCTATGTTGGCTGCATATGACCTTAATCAAAAGGGGATTAAACTAGAATTAAAAACCTATGATAGTTCAGCCGAAAGCATTAGGAGAGATATGATAAAATCATATGATTTCATCATTGGTCCCATGTTTAGCGAACAAATTGAGGCAATATATTCTAAATATCCTGAAGTAAGTCCTATTATCTCTCCTCTCCATCCAATGACTGAAGCTTTAGCATTTAAATATGTAAACTTTATTCATGCACCAACTCCACAAAGAATACAATATGAAGATATGATTGCATGGGCTATGAAAGAGATGCAAATTGATGATGAACTCATTGTTATCTCTGAAAGAAATGGTGGGCACGATGTTTATAGGGCAATTACAAGTACATTAGATAACAATAATATTAAATATAGTAAATACTCATATAGTATTTTAGAAGGTAGAGAAATCGAAGAGTCATTGAAGGCTCTATTTACTCTTGAAGGAACTAATAGAGTAATAATTGCTTCTGAAAGTGAAGCTTTTGTAAATGACGCTGTAAAGAATATTAATGTATTAAGTGAAAAGCATTTTAAAGTTGCTCTTTATGGACCTTCAAAGTTTAGATTTTTTGATACCGTCAATATAGCTAACTTCCATAGCACAAATTTACATTTAGTTTCATCTTTTGATATAAATTATGACTCAGAAACTGTTAAAGAGTTTATACTAAAATATAGGGCTCTTTTTAATACAGAACCCACTCAGTTTGCTTTTCAAGGTTATGATTTAGTAATGTACTTTAGTAATTTATGCTCAAAATATGGTGAGAGATGGATGGATTATTTAACTGAAGAAAATGATAAACTTCTTCAGACTAACTTTTCATTTAAAAAGATTGAAAATGGTGGTTATATAAATATGGGAACTAAGCGATCTATATTTAAGAAGAACTTCAAGACTGTAGAAGTTCTTTAGCATTTGCAATAGCCGCATCTGTTAAAACAGAACCACTCAACATACGAGCTACTTCATAGACTCTCTGCTCAGCAGAGAGTTTTTTAATTGTAGAACTTGACTGACCTGTATTCTTATCGATGGTTTTAGAAACAAGATAATGAGCAGAACCCTTAGCAGCAACTTGTGGAAGATGAGTAATAGCAAAAACTTGCATGTATTTGCCCATATCACAAATAAGTGAACCCATTTTATCAGCCACACTACCAGATACTCCAGCATCAATTTCGTCAAAAATCATAGTTGGCATAGCTGCATATTTAGCCATCATGGCCTTAAGAGCGAGCATAATTCTTGACATTTCACCACCTGAAGCACATTTAGAAAGCTCAATAGCATTCTTTCCTGACGCAGAGAACTTGAATACTACATTGTCGTAACCTGTAGCAGATAAATTCACTTTTTCCAAATCTACTTCAAAAACAGCGTATTCCAACTCCATATTCTTGAGCGTAGTACAAATAGACTCAGCAAATTTATCTTTTGATTGTAATCTAGACTTATGTAGTTGATCTGCTGTCTGATTCATCCTATTCTGGAGCTCTGAAATTTGCTTTTCTAGTTCAGCTTTCTTTTCTTCCAGCAAGGTAGAATCTAGGAGAGAGCCTGCATATTTTTCTCTTACTTCTATAAGTTCGGCAATATTAGCACAACCATGTTTTTGCATAAGAGAATAAAGCAAAGATATCCTATTATCTACTTCTTCCAGTCTAGTTGGAGAGAGGTCAATTTTTAAATTAATATCATTAATATCTGCTAGAATATCATCTATTTCCCTTCTACAAACCTCTAGGCGTTCGGCATAAGAAGAGGTCGGAAGATAAGTGGAAATCTTATTCAATAATTTTTCACTTTCTTTTAAGATAGAGTCTGTTGACAAAGCCTCTGGAATATTCTGGGCTGTGAGCATGTTTTCTACCTGACTCAAAGAAGTTTTTATTTCTTCGGCATTGGCTAATTGCTTTTGCTCAATTTCTAATTCTTCTAACTCACCTTCTACCAAAGAAGCTACTTGAAGTTGATTGTGCTGAGCTTGATTATACTCCTTCTCTAACTCTAATTTAGAAAGTTTGATTTCCAAATCTTTGAGCTCAGATTTAAGCAAAGTCAATTGTCTATAATAAGTTCCAGCTTGTTCAAGAAGCTCCTTATTTCCAGCATAATAATCTAAGATTTCAAGTTGAAATCTCTTATCTGCTAAAAGCAAGGTTTGGTGTTGAGAGTGAATATCTAATAGTTGATCAGAAAGAGAATTTAGTATAGGAAGGGCTACTGGAGAATCATTTAGAAAAGCTCTTGAGCGCCCTGTCTTATTTATAACCCTACGAATTATGAGGTTTCCATCATTATAATCTAAATCATTTTCCTCAATAATTGACTTTAGGGCGTCATCTCCTGATACAAAAAACTCTGCTTCTACCACACATGAATCCTCCCCTTCCGTAATAGCTCCCGGATCTGCCTTACCACCCATAACTAGAGATAGGGCTCCTATGAGAATGGATTTACCAGCTCCAGTTTCACCTGTAATAATAATGAGACCCTCTGGAAAATCAATCTCCAGAGAGTCTATTAATACATAATTTTTAACCTGAAGCCTAGTCAGCATAGTTATTCCTTATCTTTATTAGCGTACCTATATACAATCTCACCGTTTTCAAATTCATGAGTAGCTACTAAAGAAGGCTTAGGTTGTTTTTCAAAATGTTCAGAAATTTCAATTTGCTGGCGATTCTCGAAGACTTCCTCCATAGTGTCTCTGTCGCTCTTATATTTTTCCAGCTTTTCCATAAGGTCTTTCTTTTCTGCAATAGCTATCTGGTTTGCTCTCTTGCCAAGAATTTCCACTGTCTCATAAATATTTCCAATTGGTTCAGCGAGATCATGAATATCTCTTGTAATTGTAGTTGTAGGAATTGTTTTACTCATATTATTAATTTCTTATTTTTACTCGGGATTTATCCCCTCTCTACTTACTTATACTCTAGTTTTTAAAGAGGGTTTCATTTATTTTTTATCTTTTTTCTTTTTTTCTTCTTTTATTTTTTTTGTTCAGCTTTTAACTTTTTCTTTTCTTCTCTTAACTTATTTTGTTCAGCTTTTTTGCGAGCTTTCTCCAATTTGGTTCTTTCTTTTGCGAACTGGCGCTCTTCTTTTTTATCTATATTTGGAATAATATCATCGCTTCCTCGCTTACCTAAAGCTTTTTGCGCCTTAGCATAAACATTGGTTAGCTCTTTAGTATAAGAAGATTCGGGAAACTCTCCAAAGAAATTCAAACAGTCATCTACAAAGATTAAATATCTTTCTTTTTGTTTTGCAGGAACACTCAAATGTGCATATTTATAGGATGCCATTGCAATGTAATACATAATATCTTCACGATATTGATTGTCTGAATCATCCTTCAAAACATTTCTTAAAGCTACCCTGGCTGCCAAATAGTCCTCCATTTTATAATAAAGTTTTGCTGCCTCATATGCTTTTAAGTCTAATCTATGATTAAGATCCTTTAACATGTAATTACATTCCTCCATATAGGGATTATCAGGATACTCAAGAATATACTCCGAGATTGCTGTAATTGCCTTATAAGTTGGAATTTGATCTAATTCATATCTATGTGTAGATCTATAAAGACAGTCCAATCGGAGAAAACGCGCGTCAGAAGTAAATGGACTTCTAGGAAAGCTCTCAATAAAATTATCAAAGTTGCCCTCTGCTGTATAATAATCCTTAGCCTTGTAATTGCTTAAGCCCCAGTAATACCTTACTGTATCATCCCTATGAGTACCATTTGTTAATACTGATAATGATTCAAATAGAGCTGCTGCCCTTGTATATTTTTTATTTTTAAAATATTCGAAAGCTGCCTCATATTTAGCATCAGCATCGTGACTATTAAGTAATACTTCATATTGTGACTTACACGAAGATAGTACGATAATAGCAAATAAAGTTGTAAGCAGGCTAGTCCAATATCTTGTCTTCATAAAATCATAGATTTTTTTTCCCTGTTTCATATTAATTATTGCATTTTTAAGAACTTTTCTGCATCAAGTGCTGCTTTACAACCAGAAGCTGCGGCTGTTACAGCTTGACGATATATAGGATCTTGTACATCACCTGCTGCAAAAACTCCCTCTACATTTGTCTTAGAAGTTCTACCATCAGTTTTAATATAACCTAATTCATCTACATTGACCCATTCTTTAAATAAATCAGAATTAGGATGATGACCAATTGCTACAAAAAAACCATCTATATCAATATCAAAAGCTTGTCCATCCTTACGAACTAATCTTGCACCAGTCACCCCCGACATATCACCTAAAATCTCCTGGGTTTGAGTATTCCAAAGTACTTCAATATTTTCCATTGAAGCAACTTTTTCCTGCATTGCCTTAGAAGCTCTTAGTTCATCTCTTCTAACAATCATAAAAACTTTCTTACATATAGTTGCTAAGAATGTTGCTTCTTCAGCAGCAGTATCCCCACCACCCACAACAGCAACAGTCTTATTACGATAGAAGAAACCATCACAAGTAGCACAAGCTGAAACGCCTAGGCCTTTAAATTTTTCTTCTGATGGTAGACCTAAATATTTTGCTGTTGCTCCTGTTGCAATGATAAGAGTCTCTGCCTCGATCCTATGTTCTCCATCAACTTCAATTTTGAAAGGTCTTTTTGAAAGATCTGCTGAAGTAACTGTTCCTATTCTTAAATCTGCACCAAGACGCTCAGCTTGAGAACGCATTGTATCCATAAGGACTTGACCACTAATACCATCTACAAAACCAGGATAATTTTCTATATCAGTTGTAGTTGTCAGCTGACCACCTGGCTGCATTCCTTCATATAAAACAGGTGATAAATCCGCTCTAGAAGCATAAACTGCAGCTGTATAGCCAGCTGGACCTCCACCTATTATTAAAGTTCTTACCTTTTCCATATTATTATTTTTTAAAATTATTTATTTTATGACAACTTGCAAATATAGGCAATTTTTTTATTCTATACCTTCATCAAATAAGGTCTCAATTTTTCCAAAATCCAAGCCAAAAACCAATCTGGTAATATTCTCAATATTGGTTTAGCAAGCCTATTAACTAAACCAGGCATTACACCTTTTCTTCGTCTAAACGTAGCTCTCAATGCAATATCAACTGCTTTCTCCGCTTTAATCATCACTCTTAAAGCACGCGCCAACTTACGCAAACTAGGTTTCAAAGGAATTAATGGTGTATCAACTGCCCCAAAATATGCATTTGTAACACTCACTCCTGTCCCTCTAAACTCTACTCTAAGTCCCCTTGAAAAATCTTTTACAAAGCGTTTTGTATTTCCATACATTCCTATCGCAGGCCAGTTCATCCAAGCAGCTAAGGATGAGACATTTAGGACATATCCATTCCCCCTTTCCCTCATAAGTGGCATAAACTTTCTACATAACATCAATGGTGTGTACATATGTACCATCATTATGAGATGAAGCATCCTTTCTGAAGTTTCACAAACCTCTTGGCAAAACATTATTCCTGCATTATTTATTAAAACCTCAACTTGACAATTTATCGTTTTTTGATAAATGATTTCTGCTGCATCTTGATTTGACAAATCTTGACATATTGCAATAACATCAAAATCTTTCTTTGAATTTTCTCTCCAATCATCAAAGGAATTAACAATAGTTTTAGTTTCTTCCACTACTTTTGTAAGACCTTCTTCATTGATATCAACTATTATTAATTTATATCCTAATTCAGCAAGTCTATGAGCGTAGAGTCTACCCATACCAGAGGCAGCCCCTGTAATTAGAGCATAGTTTTTATAGTTTTTGAATTTTTTTTCTTTAATTTTCATATTATTACTGTAATTGTAAGGAAGGACACCTCCCTGACGAAATGAGCTATTTAAAAGATAGTGTAAATATAAGCAAAAAAAGTACCATATAAATTTGAATAATTAAAATTTGTTCTTATGTTTGTAAACTAATTTTACAAAACATGACCAATAAAATAGACTTATTTAAGGCGGAGCTTAAAAAACATTCATTAAAAGCTACTCCTCAGCGTCTTGCCGTGCATGAAGCTATGCTTGAGCTTGGGCATGCTTGTACAGATATGGTAACTGAAGTTATTAAGGCAAAAGGAACAACTAAAATCACAGTTGCAACTGTTTACAATATCTTAACACAGATGGCTCAACTCGGTATTTATCAATATCGTTTAAGCTCAAATAATAAGATGTATTTTGATGTAAACACATTCAAACACATGCATATATATGACAAAGATAACCATACTTTTAAAGATGTAATTGATGACGAACTCTACGAGCTAATTGAATCTCACCTAAGAAGGAAGAAATTCAAAGGTTATAGTGTTGAATGTCTTGATATCCAATTTGTTTGTCGCCCAACTAAGAAAAGAGCTGTTCAATAAACAAAGTTTTTTTATTTTTTAGATATTTCTTTTTGCGACTTGGTTTTTTTTGTATATCTTTGCAATCCCAAAAAAATATACGGTGCCCGTAGTTCAGTTGGTTAGAGCGTCAGATTGTGGTTCTGAATGTCGTCGGTTCGAATCCGATCGGGCACCCAAAAAAGGAGTTGATTTTCATCAACTCCTTTTTTTTGGGTGCCATCGCTGCTTCAATTTTCTTCGAAAATCTCGCTGACGCTAGCTGCAAAGTCTTTTAAAAAATTTACTCCTGTAATAACCTCTCCGAATACAATTCCTTTATATTCAATAATTGTTCTACCTTCTACCGTAGGTGTTGTTGTTAGTATCATATATTAGTATCATATATTTAAATTTAATGTTGCGAAACGGATGGAATGAGGATTCTGTCCGTTTCGAGTTCAGCGACCAACATTGAT
>CAYFTA010000031.1:0-13611 GCA_964346015.1 uncultured Muribaculaceae bacterium
GTGCTGAAAGACCTACTGCTGAACCTTTTACAACCTCTGCTACTGATGAAAGATGTGTGAAAGGTGGAGCAATAACTAGTTTTACATTTGCTGGAACTTCTTTAGATTTTGCTACTACTTCTTTTGCGAGCTGAACGCCCTCAGCAACTGTCGTATTCATTTTCCAGTTACCTGCTACAATTTTTTTTCTCATTTTTATTTTATTTTTAAAGTTATATTTCTGTTATTTTGCGGCGCAAATTTAGCAAAAATATGCCAATTTTCCTATTTAATTTTAGTTGATTCCTTGTTTTTTTGTATATCGCGCCCCGTTTTTGAAAATTGTTTATCTATTAATATTATTTAACAAAAATCATGAAAAAAATTATGAGAAAAATTCTTCTAATGGTAACAGCTGTTGCTTTACTTGCAACTGGCTGTAATGACTAATTGCTTCAAAGAGTTGATGACCTTGAAACAAGAGTGTCCACACTCGAAGCACTTGCACAGGAGCTTAATAGTGATGTTGCAAATATGCAAGCTGTACTTAATGCTCTTAAAGGTAAGGTCTATGTAGAATCAGTTACCCAAACAGCAGCTGGCTACACTATTAAATTTACCGATGGTACAACTGCCGACATCAAAGATGGAGCAAAAGGAGACAAGGGCGATAAAGGTGATAAAGGAGACAAAGGGGACGGCTTTAATAATAGTCGTCCCCTTTAGTTTTGGCTTTTTCCCTAGCTTTCTCAATGTTAATGCAATCCTAAGATTTGCTAGCCCTTAACTATAAGCTATTACATTTTTTTACTATCTTTGTTAGTTGTATTAAGAATAAAAACATAAAAAATATATGAAAGTAAAAAATTTTGTACAAGAACTCAGGTGGAGAGGAATGATTCAAGATATCATGCCAGGAACAGAAGAAAAACTAATGGAAGGACCAACTGCAGCTTATGTTGGTATAGACCCAACAGCAGATTCTCTTCATATTGGACACATGGTTAGTATTATGATTTTGAAGCATTTCCAAAACTGTGGACATAAACCAATTGCACTGGTAGGAGGTGCAACAGGTATGATTGGAGATCCTTCGATGAAGTCAGAAGAGAGAAACCTCCTCGACGAAGAGACTCTTAATCACAATGTTGCATGTATAAAGAAGCAATTAAGCATATTCCTTGATTTCGATTCAGATGCTCCAAATAAAGCAGAACTTGTAAACAACTATGATTGGATGAAGAACTATACGTTCTTAGCTTTTGCTAGGGATATTGGAAAACATATTACTGTAAACTATATGATGGCTAAAGACTCTGTAAAGAAAAGACTTTCTGGGGATTCGGGAGTTGGAATGTCATTTACTGAGTTTACATATCAGCTTATTCAGGGCTATGATTTCCTTTATCTATATCAAAACAAAGACTGCACACTTCAAATGGGTGGAGCTGATCAATGGGGAAATATTACTACTGGTTCAGAACTAATTAGAAAAATAACAGGAGGAGAGGCTTTTGCTCTTACTTGTCCACTTATTACAAAGGCAGACGGTGGAAAATTCGGTAAAACAGAGCAAGGGAATATCTGGCTAGACCCTGAAAGAACTTCTCCTTATCAATTCTACCAATTCTGGTTAAATGTCTCTGATGCAGACGCAGAAAAATATATCAAAATCTTCACAATGCTCGGTAAAGAAGAAATTGAAAACGCTATAGCCCTACACGCGCAAGCACCACATAGAAGAGAACTACAAAAGCTACTGGCTAAAGAAGTTACAACCATGGCTCATGGTGCGAAGGAATATGAGAACGCTGTCGAAGCATCTAATATCTTGTTCGGAAATGCTACCTCTGAAGCGCTTAGGAACCTGGATGAAAAAACTTTTTTGGCAGTTTTTGAGGGAGTTCCAACCTTTGAAGTAGAAGAAACTAAATTCCCGTTAAATATAATAGATTTACTAGCAGTAGAAACTGCAATTTTCCCTTCAAAAGGAGAATGTCGTAAAATGATACAAGCAAATGGTGTCAGCATAAATAAAGATAAGATTGCTGAAATTGATGCTAGCATATCAAAAGAACATTTCCTTGGTGGCAATTATATACTTGCACAAAAGGGAAAAAAGAATTATTTTATTATTAAGATCAACTAAAAACAGAAGAAAATATGGCAAACACAAGACAATTACAAGTTGCTAGAGAAATACAAAAAGAAATGGCAGAAATCATTAGAAGCAAAGGAATGGCTGCTTTTCAAGGTGCCCTTGTTTCTGTGAGTGAAGTAAAAATAAGTCCTGATTTATCAATTGCTAAAATTTATGTCAGCGTCTTCCCTTCTGATAAGAGTGAAGCAGTTATGTCGATTTTAGATGAAAATTCGAGAGCATTGAGAGGTGAACTTGGAAACAAAATGAGAAATCAACTTAGAATTGTTCCTGAAATTAATTTCTATCTTGATAGCACTCTTGACTATGCTGAGCATATTGATGAGTTATTAAAGAAATAATCAATTTCGTTCCTACTTTCTGACAATGTTTTTCTAAAAATCTTAGAAAATTTTACTTAAGGTGAGACTAGCATTATTCATAGCTAAAAGCTACCTTTTCGCTAAAAAGTCACACAATGTGATAAATATAATTTCAGCGATAAGTGCTATCGGAATGGCTATCGGAACTGCTGCGCTCATAATAATACTTTCAGTTTATAATGGCTTCGACTCCCTAATTCGCTCTATGATGAGCAATGTGGAGCCGGAGCTTTTAATTAGCCCCTCACAGGGAAAGGTTTTCGTTGCAGAGGGCGAGGCCTATGATTGGCTCTACTCTCATCCCTCTGTAGAGTCAATGTGTACCATTCTCGAAGAAAATGTTTTTATTACATATGAGGACAAACAAGAAGTAGCAAGGGTAAGAGGAGTTGACTCAATATATGAAGAAGAATCCCCTCTAGCATCAAAAATTGTTGATGGACACTTTGCACTTCACAGGGGTGATGTTCCAATGGCTATAATAGGTTCGGGCCTGGCTTATAAAATGGATATTCGTCCTCACTTTGTAGCTCCTCTAGATATATATTTCCCTTCTAGAACGAGTAAGTTTTCACCCTTAAACCCTTCAGCAGCCATTGAGAGCATTAGGGTCTTTCCTTCTGGGATCTTTTCTGTAAATACAGAAATAGATAAGTCTTTAATTTTAATTCCAATTGAGAAAATGAGGGAGCTACTGGATTATGAAAATGAGATTTCTGCTGTTGAAATTAGGCTAGTGGCAAGTCATTCAGAAAAAGAATTAAAACAAATTAAAAAAGAGCTCCAACTAAAGTTGGGAGAAGGTTTTTTAGTCAAGGATAGATATGAACAAAATGAATCTTTGTATAAGATGATGAAATATGAAAAAGTGTCTATCTACTTGATTCTCATCTTAATAATCATAGTAATTGCCTTTAATATCTTTGGAAGTCTTTCAATGCTCTTGATTGAAAAAGAAGATGACATCAAGACTCTAAAAGCACTTGGTGCAGAACAAGGACTTATAAAGAAAATTTTTGTTTATGAGGGTTGGTTAATTTCTCTTTTGGGCCTTGTTATGGGCTTAATCCTAGGAATAGGATTTGTACTTTTACAACAACAGTTTGGATTAATAAAAATGCCCGAAGGATTTCTCCTCCAGGCATATCCTGTTATTCTTTCTTTTTCAGATATAATTTTAACCTCTCTCGGAGTTGCTGTAATTGGTTATATTATAGCACTTATACCCGTAAAGACATTTTTAAAAGAATATTAGTTATCCACTTCAATCAATTTAAAATCTTTGTCAAACTCCAACTCTAGGCCGTCTTGGAATGTGACTTTATGTCTTCTGTCATCAAATTCATACTTTACTGGTAAACTATCTGAAAAATTAGTTGTAAGATAATCTTTTATTTTCTTGGGAAGAAATTTTGCTACAGCTCCTGGCAATGTAGAGGAAATTTTAGTTAATCTTCCCTTATTATCAAATTTAAGAGAAGTATTAATAAAATATTATGCCAGCACAAATGTATTTTTTTTCTAACTTTAACCCTTTATTGACAACAATATTGACTAATTTCGCCACATCAAAGCTTCATAGAACAAAATTATGGATAAAAAACTTTTTCTAATAGACGGCCATGCCCTTATCTTCAGGATGTATTATGCTTTTTTAAGACGTCCAATGATCAATTCGAAGGGTGTTGACACATCTATTCTATTTGGATTCACAAAATACCTTCTTGAATTAATTGACAAGGAAAAGCCTACACATCTAGCTGTAGCCTTTGATCCTCCTGGTGGTTCTTTTAGAAATGAAATGTATGGTGAATATAAAGCAAATAGAGATGAGACTCCTCAGCTAATTATAGATGCTCTGGAACCATTAATTGAGCTTTGTGAAGCAATGAGGATTCCAGTAATCATGAAACCTGGTTTTGAGGCAGATGATGTAATTGGAACAGTAGCGAAAAAAAGCGAAAAAGAAGGCTATACCACATACATGGTAACTTCAGACAAAGATTTTGGTCAACTTATTTCAGACAATATTGTTCAATATAGGCCAGGTCGCTCAGGTGCAGAAAATGAAATCATAGACAAGTCTAAGATACTTGAAATGTATAATATTGAGCGTCCTGAGCAGGTTATTGAAGTTTTAACCCTGTGGGGAGATAGTTCTGACAATGTTCCTGGTGTTCGAGGAGTTGGAGAAGTAACTGCAAAAAAGTTAATTTCTCAATATGATAACGTCAAAAATATTTATAATCATCTTGATGAATTAAGTCCAAAACAGCAAGAAGCGTTTGAAGAAGCTAGAAGCCATATTGAACTTAGCCATAAACTTGTAACTATTAAGACCGACGTGCCAATTGAAATGAATTTTAACGATTCACAGATAGATTACAAGTTTGATTCAAAAATTGTAGAACTCTTTGACAAATACGAATTTAGCTCATTAAAGAAATATATTGAGCATATCGAGGGCGAGGCTGTTGAAAGAAAGGAGATTAAATTTGAAGTTTTGAGCCCCTCTGAAATATGTAATAAAATCACGAAAGAAGGTACTTGTTCCATAATTGTTAAAACTGAAAATGAAACTATATTTTCAAAAATTAAAAGTATAAGTCTGGGCTTGGTATGTCCAGAGGGTAATTTTACATCTAAAGGTAAGATTGAAGAATTTAAAATAATTCTTGAAAATGAGAATATCAGTAAAACTGGATATGAGTTAAAAAATCAATATATATGGCTTAAATATAATGGTATAGAACTCAAAGGCTTCTTAAAAGATGTTGAGTTAATGCACTATATTATCAATCCAGAGCAAAGCCATAAATTAAATATTCTTAGTAAAACCTATTTGGATTTAGATGTGGAGGAAGATGGAAATGTCCCAGAACCAGTTCAAACCTCGCTTTTTGATACTATTGAAAAAGAAGAAGAGACTAAGGATAATTCAAAATTAATCATTGCTACTCATATGCTTGGAGATGCTCTTGAAAAAGAACTTAAATCTTTTGAGCAATTCAAACTTTACAGTGATATCGAGGAACCTCTGATAAGAGTACTCGCTAAGATGGAAATGAATGGGGTAAAAGTGGATCTTCCACATCTTAGAAAATATGCTTCAGAACTTTCTGTAGAACTAAATGAAATCGAAGAGAAGGTGCGAGAACTTGCTGGAGAGCCTGATTTAAATGTCATGTCGCCAAAGCAAGTAGGCATAGTCCTATATGAAAAATTGAAACTTCTTCCAAAGCCTAAAAAGAAAGAATCCTATCCCACAGACGAAGACACGCTTAGCACCGTAATAGATAAACATCCGATCATCGAAAACATCCTCGAATATCGTGCCGTACGCAAGCTCCTATCTACTTATATAGAACCATTCCCAAGCTATGCTTCTCCTGTAACAGGAAAAATACATACTACTTTCAATCAAGCACTTACAGCCACAGGAAGGCTGAGCTCTTCACAGCCGAACCTTCAAAATATTCCTATACGAACAGAAAGAGGTAGAGAAATTAGAAAGGCCTTTGTACCAAGCACTGAAAATGGTTTAATTTTATCTGCTGATTACTCACAGATTGAACTTAGAATTATGGCTCACTTAAGTTGTGATGCCCATATGATTGAGGCTTTCGAAAATGGAGAAGATGTTCATGCTATGACCGCTGCTAAAGTCTTCAATATCAATATAGAAGAAGTGGGACCTGTTGAAAGAAATCTGGCTAAAACAGCTAATTTTGGTATAATGTATGGAATCTCTGCTTTTGGTTTAGCTCAAAGATTAAAAATACCTAGAGGAGATGCTAAAAAGATTATTGATGACTACTTTAAAAACTTCACTGCTGTTGCTTTATATATTAAAGATCTCATAGCAGCAACAAAAGAGAGTGGCTATGTAGAGACTATTTTTGGTAGAAGAAGGTATCTTCCTGATATTAATTCTAAAAACGGAATAGTTAGGTCTCTGGCTGAAAGAAATGCTATTAATGCTCCTATCCAGGGCTCGTCTGCTGATATTATAAAAATTGCTATGATTAACATAGATAAAAAGTTTACTGAAGAAGGTCTTAAAAGTAAAATGGTTCTCCAGGTACATGACGAACTTGTTTTTGATACAGTCCCTGAAGAAGTTGAAAAAGTTAAGGAAATTGTAGTCCAAGAAATGGAAAATGTTGTAAAATTATCTGTACCACTTACTGTAGAATGCAATTATGGGAAAAACTGGCTCGAAGCTCACTAATCTCCCCGATATTGAGTTAATTGAAATGGCTCTTGAACAAAATCAAATGGCCTTTGTTGTTTTATATTCTAGATATAATGGTGGTGTAAGAAATCATATATCCAGATATGTAACTCAAAAAGAGGATGTTGAAGATATTTGCCTTGAAAGCTTTCAAAAGGCTTTTAGTCAAATAGCTACTTATAATCCTAAATATAAATTTTCAACATGGCTGTATAGAATTGCCAGAAATACTGCCTTTGATCATCTAAGTAAGCATGAAAGAGCAAGGACAAATATGCCAACAACTTCACTTAGCGATGATTATGGTGAACTCCCGTCTCTTCAAGCCACAACTCACAATCCTGAAGAAAGTATAATTAATCAGCAGGAGTATGAGAAATGGATAGATAATATAGAAAAACTAAAGCCAGATTATAGAGTGGTTGCTCATATGAATCTTATAGAGAATTATGGCTATAAGGAAATTGCTGAAGAGTTGGATATACCATTGAATACGGTTAAAACAAGGATTCGGAGAGCAAAGGAACAACTAATGAAAATGATGGATATATCTGACGAATTAATATAAACTTAGAGCACAATGTTATATACTGAATTTGAATCAATCGTAAAATCTAGCTTCCCGGACTTAACAGAGCTTCAAATGAAGCAATTTGAAGCTATGGAAGACCTCTACAAAGACTGGAATTCTAAAATAAATGTTATTTCTCGTAAGGATATAGACCAGCTATACCGACATCATGTTCTACATTCACTTGCTATTGTTGCCTATTTGAAATTTCAAAAACCTGAAATTTATTTGGATTTACGTGAGGGTGTGAAGAATTATAAAATTCTGGATTTAGGAACAGGAGGGGGCTTTCCTGGAATTCCTCTTGCAATTTTTTTCCCTAAGGTTCAATTTACTCTTTGCGATTCGATAGGTAAAAAAATTCTTGTAGCAACTGAAATTTCCAAATCTTTGAACTTAAAAAATGTAACAACAATAAATGCTAGGGCAGAAAGTCTTACTGAGGTTTTTGACTTCGTTGTTTCCAGAGCAGTCACTTCACTGGATAAATTTATGCCATGGGTGAAGGGGAAACACAAAAAAGCTATAATTTATCTCAAAGGTGGAGACATTGTAGAAGAATTAGCAATAACTATGGAAATGTACAAAATAAAAAAGGGTTCTATTGGTACATGGCCCATAAACACTTGGCTTAAAGATGAGTATTTCAACGAAAAGCTTGTAATTTATATTGAAAAACAGTAAATTATTTTGTAAATAAAATGAAAAACACTACCTTTGCAAACCCTAGAAGAAAAATATAAAAATATATAGTAATGAAAAGAACATTTCAACCATCAAACCGTAAGCGTCGTAATAAACACGGCTTCCGTGAGCGTATGTCTACACCAAATGGACGTCGCGTTTTGGCAGCACGCCGTCGTCACGGACGTAAGAAATTGACTGTATCAAGCGAAAGCAGATTCTAAATTAAACGGGTAGCATATAGCTGCCCGTTTTTGTCACCTAACATTGTTAAGAATGCCAACCCAAAAAAACAACTTAGTTGTCTTTGCGAGGAACGAAGTGACGTAGCAATTTCAAAATGAAAACTATAATGGAAAAAACAATAATCACCGTAGTCGGAAAAGATACAATCGGTATCATAGCAAAAGTCTGCACCTATCTTGCAGCAAACGATATTAATATCCTAGATATATCTCAAACCATCGTACAGGGTTATTTTAATATGATGATGATTGTAGATACTACAGATATGGGCTTGGATTTTTCTACTTTCTCTAAAGACCTTGTTTCAATAGGTGAAAATGCAGGAGTACAAATCAAATGTCAGAAAGCAGAAATTTTTGACAAAATGCATAGGATATAGCTTATGATTAATATTCAAGAGGTCATTGAGACCAATAATATGATAGAGCATGACAATCTTGACGTGCGTACTATTACTATGGGTATTAGCCTACTAGAATGTTCTGACCATTGTTTAGAAAAAACTTGCTCTAATATCAAGGCAAAGATTCTAAAATATGCTGGGAGACTTGCTCAAACGGCAGAAGAGCTTTCGAATGAATTTGGAATTCCTATTGTCAATAAAAGAATATCTATTACTCCGATTTCTCTTGTTGGGGCTTCTTGCTGTAAAACACCTTCTGATTATGTTAAAATAGCTAAAGCTCTGGATGAGGTTGCTACTGAAGTTGGCGTAGATTTTTTGGGTGGATATTCAGCAATTGTATCTAAAGGTATGACTTTTAGTGATGAAATTCTTATTAAATCCATACCGGAAGCACTTGCTACAACAAAGAGGGTTTGTAGTAGCATCAATGTTGGTTCAACTAAAACTGGTATCAATATGGATGCCGTTCGCCTTATGGGTGAAATTATAAAAGAGACTGCTGCTGCAACTGCTGATAATGATTCCTTTGGTTGCGCGAAATTAGTAGTTCTATGTAATGCTCCAGATGACAACCCTTTTATGGCAGGTGCTTACCATGGAGTTACAGAGGCTGATGCTATTATAAATGTCGGTGTAAGTGGTCCTGGTGTCGTAAAGGTTGCACTTGAAAAGGTTAGAGATGAAAACTTTGAAGTGCTTTGCGAAACCATTAAAAAAACTGCATTTAAGATTACTAGGGTTGGTCAATTAATTGCCCAAGAAGCTTCTCGCAGGCTTGGTGTACCTTTCGGCATCATAGACCTTTCACTTGCTCCAACTCCTGCTGTGGGAGATAGTGTGGCTGAAATTCTTGAAGAAATTGGAGTAGATAAAGTAGGTGCTCCTGGTACAACTGCTGCATTAGCCTTGCTTAATGACCAGGTTAAAAAAGGTGGAGTAATGGCTTCTTCTTATGTTGGTGGGCTTAGTGGTGCCTTTATCCCAGTAAGTGAAGATCAAGGAATGATCGATGCAGTTTCTTGTGGAGCCTTAACTATCGAAAAACTTGAAGCAATGACCTGTGTCTGTTCAGTAGGTTTGGATATGATAGCAATTCCTGGAGACACGCCTGCTAGCACTATTTCTGGTATCATAGCAGATGAAGCTGCTATCGGCATGATAAATCAAAAAACAACTGCTGTGCGTATCATCCCAGTTATCGGCAAAGGTGTTGGTGAGACTGTAGAATTCGGTGGTTTACTAGGTTATGCCCCTATTATGCCTGTCAATCCTTTTGGATGTAGCAAACTCATAGAACGCACTGGTCGTATCCCTGCCCCAATCCACAGCTTCAAAAACTAAAATTCCCACCCTAAGAGTCTTCGCAAAAACAAAA
The DNA here is from genome assembly GCA_964346015.1 of uncultured Muribaculaceae bacterium. Lineage (GTDB taxonomy): Bacteria > Bacteroidota > Bacteroidia > Bacteroidales > UBA932 > Cryptobacteroides. The sequence goes on from CAYFTA010000031.1 coordinate 10,019, forward strand.
TCATACTAAGTGTTTTACGAGTCATCGCTTTATTTATTGATAGGATTAATTAAAAAATCTATCAAATATAAGAAACCCTTTTGACTTTTCTTATCTTTGTAGCCATGGATGAGAAAACTTTATATATGCAAGAAGCGCTAAAGGAAGCAAAACTTGCACAGGTGGCAGATGAAGTGCCTATTGGGGCCGTTATTGTCTGTAAAGGAAGGATTGTGGGCAAGGGGCACAATATGACTGAGCGACTCAAAGATCCTACAGCACATGCTGAGATGATAGCCATTACCGCTGCAACCGAAGCTATTGGTGGAAAGTATCTTAATGATTGCACTTTATATGTAACCGTAGAACCTTGTCCAATGTGTGCTGCAGCCTTAGCTTGGGCACAAATAGGTAAAGTTGTTTATGGTGCAACTGATGAAAAAAGAGGATTTAGTAAATATTCTCCTTCTTTAATGCACCCTAAAACAGAGATTACTTCAGGAGTTTTAGAAGAAGAATGTGGCAATCTTGTGACAGAATTTTTCAAAAAGAAAAGGTAAAAAGTTTTAAAAATAAGTAGGATGGAATGGCTTGAAGGTTTAGGTTTATTAGGACTTTTTATAGGAACATTTTTAGCTGCAACTATTCTTCCGTTTAGTTCAGATGCTTTATATCTTGTTATTTTGGCTGTCACGAATGATCCCATAGGTTGTTTAATTGTGGGAACACTTGGAAACTGGTTGGGTAGTGTTTTTACCTATTGGATTGGCTGGATTGGAAAATGGGAATGGATCGAAAAATGGTTCAAAGTAAAAAGGGAGACTCTTGAACGTCAGAAAATTCAGGTGGATAAATATGGAGTTTGGCTAGCACTAATATGCTGGGTACCAATTATTGGAGACATTATAGCCATCGCTCTTGGATTTTATAAGGCTCGACCTCTTCCAACAATAATTTTACTTTTAATAGGTAAATTTATGAGGTTTTTGATATGGAATTTAATATACGGACTTTTTTAAGAGCTTGTATCTTTTGCTTTTTGATTGAGTCTTTCTTGAGGTTTTATAAACTATTTTTTGGAAAAATAGAAAAAAGCTATATCTTTGCAAACCAGAATTGAGATATGGTGTAACGGTAGCACTACAGATTTTGGTTCTGTCTGTCTAGGTTCGAATCCTAGTATCTCAACAAAATAAGCTCTGCATGACTGCAGAGCTTATTTTAGTTTTAAATTTCCTCAAATTCTTCTTTATCAACACCGCAAAGAGGACAAGTCCAATCTTCTGGTAAATCTTCAAAAGGAGTTCCTGGTTCCACATCATTATCTGGGTCACCTAATGCTGGGTCATAAACCCAATTACAAACTGTGCATCTGTACTTTTTCATAATACTAAATCTTTTTCTAATTAATTTGAGCCCAAATATAGAAATACTTTTCTTAAATTAAAATAACTCATAAACATTACTGGCTTCATTTCTATGATTTTATGTAACTTTGCAACCCTAAGGAAAACGAAGCTAGAGAAAACTGCATATTTTAATTAGAAAAAATAATCATAAAATGGAAGTTACTAAAATTAAGGTACCAAATACTTACGTTATTATATTCACAATAATAGCTTTATGTGCCATTGCAACTTGGTTTGTGCCTGGAGGAGAGTATGTTCAGCAAGAAATTGTAAATAGTGCTGGTCAAACTGAAACCATTAGAACTTACCAAGAGAAGGACTCTGTTCCACAAACTTGGCAAATTTTCTCTGCCCTTTTCAAAGGTTTTAGCCAGCAAGCTAGTATTATAATATTTGTACTCATCATTGGTGGTGCTTTCTGGGTTGTAAATAGTACCAAGGCTGTGGATACTGGTATTATCAAATTCATTCGCAAAGTAAGTGTCCTTGAAAAATATACTATTATTAAAAAAATAGGAGTAGGTAATATTGTTATCACACTTGTAATGTTGCTATTTGGAGTTTTTGGGGCTGTTTTTGGAATGAGTGAAGAGACTATTGCTTTTACAGCTATTATTATACCTCTGGCCATTTCCCTTGGCTATGATTCTATAGTAGGAGTTTGTATGGTATATGTAGCTGCTCATGTCGGTTTTTCTGGAGCTATGCTTAACCCTTTTACAGTTGGAATTGCACAGGATCTTTCTGGTTTACAACTTTTTTCAGGCATAGAATATAGAACTTTTTGTTGGTTGGTCCTTATGATATTTGCAATTACTTTTGTGCTAATCTATGCTAATAAAGTCAAAAAGAATCCACAAAAATCACTTACATATAAAATAGATTCACATTGGAGGGAAGAACATGCTAAAGCTGAGAGTCTAGTTGAAGAAAAAGATGAAAACAAGAAATCAAGCCGGATTGTACTCATATTAACTTCGATTGTGGTAATACTCTTTTCAATATTTTATTCTAGAGACTGCGTTATAAGAATTGGGCAAAACACTACCGAGGCCCCATTTTTACTTTGGATAGTATCTGCCTTATTTATTCTAACTTCTATCATCTCATTACGCTCTTCAAAGAAAATGTATATACTAAACCTCTTGAACTTTACAATTATATATCTAATTGTGGGCGTCATGGGCTATTCTTGGTATATAACTGAAATTGCAGCTTTATTTATGGGTTTAGCTCTTGCTGCTGGTCTAGCAGCTTCATATTCGGCAGATGAAATTGTTCATAAATTCTTAGCAGGAGCAAAAGATATTTTTTCAGCTGCTTTAATTATTGGATTTGCTGCTGGTATTGTGGTAATCCTCAGGGATGGATATATTTTAGATACCTTGCTTAATTCTATGGCAGGTTGGCTAGATAGTGCAGGCAGAACAGGAGCACTTGGAACAATGTATGGCATTCAGACTTTAATAAATTTATTCATACCTTCTGCTACTGCTAAGGCTGCTATTACAATGCCTATTATGGCTCCTTTTTCTGATATAATTGGAGTATCAAGACAAGCTACTGTGCTTGCATTTCAATTTGGAGATGGATTTACTAATATGATTACTCCTTGCTCTGGTGTTTTACTTGCAGTCCTATCTGTTGCAAGAATACCTTATACAATTTGGGTAAAATTGGTGTGGAAATTTATATTGATTTTAATTATTCTAGGTTTTTTATTACTTTTACCAACGCTAATTTTTGATTTACCTGGATTTTAGATATAAATCCACATAAAATCAATATAATAAAACATCAATGACAAAACTAATAAAATACATCAAGAGCTCGGTACTTATAGTTCCATTTACAGTCTTCGTGGCCATTTCCCTATTTTTAGGTTCATGTAATAAGGAGTCTGATAGTACCCTAGAACTAAGTGTTAGGACAGATAAAGTTCTTCATGAAGCTGGTTCTGTTTTTGTTTCGGTTAAAAGTGAAAGAGAATGGACTTTAGCATTAGTGGATGAAGAAGACAAAGTCGAATGGGCTTCTCTTTCAGTAATCCACGGACAAGGTACTATGGCTAATATTGTCTTGTCCTATGAAGAAAACATTTCAGAAAATGATAGATTCTTATATATTGTCGCGGACAATGGTAAGAGCTGGAAACGTGTAAAGTTTACTCAACTCTCGTCTGGGGAAAGACCTGATGAACCTGAT
>CAYFTA010000032.1:0-13083 GCA_964346015.1 uncultured Muribaculaceae bacterium
GAACTACGCCTTTTGCATTACCAGTTGTGCCAGATGTATATATAATAGTAGCAATATCTTCTGGCATTGGTTCTTGAACTCGGCCGTCGCAAGTAAAAGAATTATCATCTTTATGTATGGGTTCAAATGTCTCAATATCAATGATTAAGACCATTGAATCATAAAAATTCTTATTGAGTTTTGGAAGCATTCTTTTCGAAATGAAAAGAGCCTTACTATCTGAGTGAGTGAGAATATTTGTAACTTCATTTTCAGAACTGCCTGGAAGTATAGGAACAGCAATACGTCCAAAAGGAACAAGACTAAATAGAGCAACTGTCCAGTTAGGCATATTTTGAGAAAGTATAGCCACCTTATCACCTGCTCCTATTCCATATTGGGTTAACTTCTTGGAAAGAAAATCACATTGGTATTTAAATTCTCCATATGTATATCCTCCTTCTTTTTGATCAGCCCATCTTGAATGAATTTTATTTGTATGGAAAGTGGTGCAATATTCATATAGTTTATAGAGGGTATCAATATATTTTTCCCTCATTTTTCTAAATTTGAAATATAGACTTCTCATAGTTTTTTTAGTTTTAGCCTGTGATATATTGTTCAGGATGTTTTCCCACAAGCTTCATATCCTCATATATTTTCTGGATACGTACCATATCTGCTTTTGGATCATCAGTTAATTCAACTTTCTGACCTCTGCCTATTTTTTTAGTTCCCCAATCAAAATAACCAAGATAAACAGGACAACCTACTTTAGTTGCTATTGTGTGAAATCCTGTTTTCCATCTTTTTATAGGTTTTCGTGTTCCTTCTGGAGCAATAGCAAGATGAAGCACATCTTTTGAATTCATTTCTTTTATTACACTAAGTACTAGAGCTGTTGCATTTTTTCTATCAACAGGAATTGCACCTAGTTTTCTAAGTATCCAACCAAGCGGCCACCAAAACAATTCTTTCTTTATCATAACATAAGCTTTTCCACCTACAGAAGTATAATAAAGATAAGAGATTATAAAATCCCAAATGGAAGTATGAGGTGCTCCGAGGATAATGCATTTGTTTTCTGGAACAGGTGGTTCAACAGCAGTCCATCCCATTATCCTTAGTAAAAAGCCTGATAATTTTCTCATATATTTAGATATCAATATCCTCAAGCTCTTCTTCACTACGAAGATGCTCTCTGATAAAGTTTTGTCTTTCAATTGTATTATCGCCCATGTAGAATTCTAATATTTCGGCAATGGATTCCTCATCGCCCATCTTAACTTCATCTAGCCTCATTTCTTCTCCAATGAAATTTACAAATTCATCAGGCGAAATTTCTCCAAGACCTTTAAAACGGGTAATTTCCATACCTGTTTTTAAGGCATTTATAGCTTCTTCCTTTTCAGCATTGTTATAACAATATCTAATTTCTTTTTTGTTTTTTACTCTAAACAAAGGAGTTTGAAGAATGAAAACATGGCCACGACGAATGAGGTCAGGATAATACTTCATAAAGAAAGTAAGGACGAGCATGCGTATATGCATACCATCATCATCGGCATCCGTTGCTACTATAATATTGTTATATCTTAAATTATCTGGATCTTCCTCCACACCGAGTGCGTGTATGAGTAAATTTAATTCCTCATTTTCAGCTACCCTTCTTCTACTTTCTTTATAACAGTTTATAGGCTTACCTCTAAGACTGAAAACTGCTTGGGTCTCAGCATTTCTAGCTTTAGTAATGGTACCACTCGCAGAATCACCCTCAGTAATGAAAAGGCTTGTTTCTTCAGCTAAGTCCTTTTTATCTGCAGGGAGCTTTTCGTTATAGTGATATTTACAGTCGCGAAGTTTTTTATTATAAACATTGGTTCTTCTATTCCTTTCCCTTGTTTTTTTCTGTATGCCCGAGATTTCTTTCCGTTCTTTTTCTGATGCAGTTATCCTTTCCTGCATAATAGGAACAATCTCTTTATTGATATGAAGGTAGTTGTCAAGATTAGTTTTTACAAAATCATTAACAAAACTCCTAATTGTGGGTCCTTGTTCAAAGTTTTGAGTACCATCTTTATTGATAGTAACCTTCTCCCACATATATGTTGAGCCAAGTTTTGTCTTTGTTTGACCCTCAAAATTAGGTTCTTGAATCTGGATACTAATAGCACCGAGTATACCTTGGCGAATATCCTCTGGAGCAAAATCCTTTTTGAAATTTGTTCTAAAAAACTCCCTTAGAGTTTTAGAAATAGCTTCTCTCATTGCTGCTAGATGTGTACCTCCGTCACGAGTATTCTGTCCATTTACAAAAGAAGCAATGTTTTCTCCATAACTATTCCCATGAGTCATTACTATCTCAACATCTTCTCCTATAATATGTATAGGCTCATAAAGGGGTGGCTCTGCTATATTTTCCTTTACTAGGTCTAAAAGTCCGTTTTCAGATTTATAATCAACACCATTGAGTCTAAGAGTTAAGCCTTTTTTTAGATAAGAATAGTTTTTAACAAGATTTTCAATGAACTCAAAGTGGAAACTATAATTAACAAATTGCAGATTATCAGGTGTGAATTTGATAAATGTGCCATTCTTCTCCTTTGTATCTTTCATTCCTGAATCTTTGAGTATACCTCTTTCAAATTCAGCATAAGAACATTGACCATCACGATAAGACTCTATATAAAAGCTAGATGAAAGAGCATTTACTGCCTTCAAACCAACACCATGCAAACCAACAGACTTCTTAAATACCTTGTCGTCAAATTTGGCTCCAGTATTTAGAAAGCTAGTAACCAAAATAACTGAGTTAAGTGGAATTCCTCGTCCAAAGTCCCTAACCGATGCTTCTTTTTCATTGCATTCAATTTGGATAACCTTGCCATAACCCATAGAGAACTCATCAATTGAGTTATCTATAACCTCTTTTAATAGAACATAAATTCCGTCCCCTTGATTCTCTCCATTACCTAAACGACCAATGTACATACCAGGTCTTTTACGGATATGTTCAATGTCTTCTAGTTTTTTAATATTTTCGTCAGTATACTTTACAATTTCTGCCATAATTTATTTATATGAACAATCTGCAAAAATACTGATTTTTTCGGAATAAGCAAAGGTAGAATTCGCCACAAAACATATTGTACTCACCCCTAAATTTTGTATTAAAAATAAATGTTCTACCTTTGCAAGTTAGCTTTTTAATTTTTTAAATAGAAAATGAAGTATTTAAAGTTAAGTTTAATTATTTTCACTATAGGTTTGTATGCTTGTAGTGAGGAACTTCTAGAGAAGCCTTTGAGTGGTGAAGGAGAGGTTTTAATATCACTGACTAGAGCAGAAGACATGAAAACTATCCACACAAAAGGGCAAGAATTCTGGCCAAATGTCGATGATTTTGAAGTGGAAATCTATAGCGATACAGGAAAACGTCGATACAGAAGCACTTTTGCGGAAGCTGCTGGTCAGAAAATCAGAATGAATGCAGGGCAATATAGACTTTTAGCTCAGTATGGGGACTCATTAGGAGTTGGATTTAATTCAATTTATTATGCTGCTGATACACTTTTCAATGTAAAAGGACAACAAGAAACACAATTGCACGCTATTGCAAGAATGGCTAAAGTACAAGTTGCTGTTACTTTTGGTGATATATTAAAACTTGAGTATCAAGAGTTTTGTGCAAAAGTTAGAACGTCTTCAGGAAAAGCTCTTCATTTCGCACAAACAGAGACAAGAGCAGGTTATATGCCTGTGGGGAATCTTTATCTGGAGGTTTATGCTAAAATTGATGGACAGTGGATGATGTATAGACATGAGCCAATATATTGCAATTCAAATGATTTCATAACTTTCAACATAGATAAGGATCCACGCTACGGTAGTCTAATCTTGACTATTCATATTGACAATACAGTAGAAAACATCAATAAAGAATGGGCTGTTCCAGGAGAATTTGGTGTTCAAGCTAATCCATTCATTACTGTTTCGGGTTTTGGTGCAAATAATGATGTCGAAGTTGTTGAAGCAGCTTCTATTGATGTGCCAAAGGATTCTTATAAAGCCGATATTGTGACAATGGGAGGTTTACAGAATTGTTATTTAGATATTGTATCTCCTTATTTTCCTGAGCTTTCACGTGTTGATCTTGCAAATCTTGATGAAGCTACAAAACAGAAGCTTAAAACTCTTGGATTTAAATGGGTTGCTATAAAGGATCAACGTCTTGCGATGGTGGATTTTTCAGGTTTCATTTCCTATTTAAGTCATGCTGCAGCTTTTAATCCTAGTTATCCAAAAGCCATTGCGACTGTACAAGTAACAGCAGTCGATAAATTTGGTAAACAAGATGTTTCAGATATTTATAGTGTTAAACTTAATAAAGCAGAAGCAACATTAACTATTCATGACTATAATGTCTGGGCAACAAATGTTAACACTCCAGTAGCGACTGTTACTCAAGGGGATCCTTTAAAATATAAACTTCAGTACAAACATAATGATGGCTTATCATGGACTACTGTTAATGCTAAGGAGGTTCAAGAAAATAATATTGTATTTGAAGATATTAGCAATCTTATGAGTAATAATAAATACAATTTCAGACTCATATACAATGGAAATGAACATAACGTTAGTCCAATTATAACTAAGAGTACAGAGGCAATGCACCAAGTAGGAAATTCTAATTTTGACCAATGGACTAATGCAGATTTTAAATATACAATAACTTTGGGAGGTACAGGTACAAGAAGATGGTGGCTACCATGGTCAAATGAAGCAGATGCTTGGTGGGCAGTGAATAGTAAAAAAAGGATGTTAGGTGAAGTAACTCTGGCTTATCAGGAATTTAAGGTAATGCCAACTGTTTCATATTCAACTACTAATAAAGTTTCAGGCTATTCAGCACAGATTGCGGTTATTGCTACTGGTGCTTGGGCTTCCGAAATTTCATCTGGTGAAGCAACTGCAGGAGAAATGTGGATAGGAACAGCTGATGGTGGTGGAAATCATAGTTCTGATGGTCGCGCTTTTGATTCAAGACCTACAAAGGTTTCATTTTGGCGTCAATATCTTCCAAAGGGAAGTGAGAAATATCAATTTGTTCTTCAACTTAAAGATGTTAACGGAAATATTATAGGCGCAGTAAATGTACAAGATGGTACTTATGATAGTACTGGTACTGTTGTAACTTATAATATTGAGTATACAGATCTTACCAAGAAGGCAGCATCGATTTATATGTCCTTTCTTGCTTCAACATCTTCTTCTCCTTCTGTTTCAACAGGAACATTTGAAATGGCTGGAAGTAATCAAAGATGTTGGCATGGTTCTATTTTAAGAGTTGACAATCTTACATTGCATTATTAGAAATTGAGAAATTATATTGTTTCAATAACATGAAAAAGAATTTTATAAAATTATTGGCTGTTTTAACAGTTGTTCTTACAACTATAGCTTGTGTTAAAACGCCAGAGCAAGGAAAAACAGGTCTTACTTTGAAAGTAAAGGCAGAAGGAGAGTATATTCTCGTTAAATCAAATCCAGCAACAAATTTAGCTGAATTTGATGTTACAATTGAAAAATCAACAGGGGACTTTAGTAAGTCATGGAAATATTCTGAACTTCCTAGTCTTCTTGAGCTCTCCGAAGGTACATATAGAATAGAGGTGAGTTCACCAACACAGGATATTGTAGCTTGGGATAATCCAGTTTATTTTGTAGAAAAAGATTTTGTTATTGTGGATGGCGCTGTTACTGCCCTAGATTTAGTTTGTACTCTTAAGAATATGAAAGTTACTGTACAGCCTACAGAGAATTTCAAGAAAGAAGTAGTTGATTATTCAATTACAGTTAGTTATACAGAGGCTGGTGTAGATGGTACTTTTTTAGTGTGGACAGCTCAAGACTTTAATGACGTAAGTGTCCCTGCGAAAGAAGGCTATTTTCCAGTGAAACCTCTAAGAGTGACAGTTAAAGGTTATAGAAGTATTGATAAGTCGGTTTATGCTGAAGTTACCCATAGAATTCCAGAAGTTTCGGCAGCTGATCATCATATTTTACGCATTGACGCTCAACTAACAGGTCAAACAAATGTACTTAGTCTTTATATAGATTCATCAGTGAATGAGAAAAATCATGATGTGTTTGTACCAGGTTTTGATGAGGTTGTTGAAGGTGGAGTGACTCCTGGTACTGGCATTGGTGATGATACAGGTAGTGGAGAAACTCCGACAGACACTACTCCAACTCTTGAATGGCCTGCTCATCCAGATTTTCCTGTTTTGGATATTGTAGATGGTATAGATGTAAATCTCATAGTTAAGGCACCAGAAAAAATTGCAGGTTTTGTTGTATATGTAAGTGAGAATTTCCAATCAATGATTACAGTTGTTACAGATAATAAGCCTTACATAGATCTTATTAATGATCAGGTAGCTATTGAGAATCTTGGTTCAATGCTACCAGCTGGTGATGCTTTATTAGGAAAGACGGAAGTTAACTTTCCTCTATCTAATCTAATACCACTCATTGCTCAGGTTGGTAATAAAGGTGAAGACTATGTCTTTACTCTTGAAGTTACGGATGAAAAAGGACAAAAATTAACTAAGGCATTGACCTTCCATTTGCCATTATAATCATGAAATTATACCTTAGAAATATATTAATAGTACTTACTCTTACTCTTTTGGGGACTTCGTGTCTTAGAACAAATGAGCAGGCAGTAGGTTACATTACACTCAATCTTAGTACAGATGAGAGCGTTGAGCTTGTGTCTACTAAGGGTGGTAATGAGCCTATCTTCCAGATAAGTATTAAAAATGCTTTGGGGAAGGTGGTTTATTCTACGGCTAATCATCACAATTTAGCACTTGAACCACTCCAACTTCATATTGGTAGATATACATTGGTGGCAACTTCTTCAATGGAGGGCAGTGCTGCCTTTGATGCTCCTGCATATTCAGGTCAAACAAGTTTTACAATTTCAGAAGACGTACTTCTTCCTATTGATCTAACTTGTTCTTTGACAAATGTTAAGGTTACCACACAAGTTTCTGAAAAGATAAAAACCAATTTTAAAGAATATACTCTAACTGTCTCTAATGGTGAAGCTTCTCTTATATATAGTTCTGCAACAGGAACTTATGAAAAGGAAGGATTTTTCTCTGTTACAGGAACTTTATTTTGGACTTTAAAAATGGTCAATCATGACGATGTTGTTTATGAAGCAGAGTCTGAAGTCTATACAAATGTTAAAGCTAAACAGCACTATAATTTTGCATTTGACTTAGCAGAACAAGAAATTTTCGGTGGTGGAGCCTTTGAAGTAGTTGTAGATGACTCTTTGACTGATAAGACTTACAACGTAGTTCTAGATTTTACTACTATGGGTAAGCCTAGGATTTATAGTAATACTTATGAACTTACAGAAATCTTTAAGTTTGGTAAAGGAGAGGCTATAGACGGGGTTATATATTTAAATGCTTCTAAAGGCTTTAAGCACATTGGTTTGCATCATATAAGCCTAGAGCTTTCTGCTGCTGGTTTGGATAGAAATATTTTGCTTGTAGATGCTACTTCTTCTACCATTTCTTCACTTGCAAATGCTGGTGTTATTGCACAAGCTATTCCTAAGGGAACTATTGATGCTAGTGTAGACTTTTCTACATTCTTTGCAAAAGTACCTATGGGTCTTTATGATATAGAAGTGGAAATGATAGATATGGAGAATAATAAAACGGTTCAACATATTAAATTTGAAGTAAGACCTTCGACTCCATTTGACTCTGTAAATCCTAAGATCTTCGATATTTGGGCTACTTTTGCAAAGGTATCAGGTCAGTGGTTTTCAGCTGAAGTGCCAGCAGGTTTGACTTTCCAGTATCGTAAATCTGGTCAAGGAGCATGGCAAAACGTAGACCCTGTTAATATTAAAATGGATGTGGCATCTAGAACTTTTAGTACTTATATTTCTGGACTAGAGCCATCTACAAACTATGAGTTTCGTGCAGTAAATCCAGAAAACTTAGATGTGGAATCACGTAGCTTTACCACAGAAGCAGCTTCTGTCGTGCCTAATATGGGCTTTGACCAATGGTATAAATCAGGAGCTATATGGTATCCAAATGCAGATGCAAATAATTTCTATTGGGATACGGCGAATAAGGGTTCTGATGCAGTAGGTGTATATCCAACGAGTCCAGAATATTCACATTTGGCAGTTTATGGTTCAGGAAAGGCTGCTGCTAAACTAGAAAGTAAGGAAGTAGCCCTTGTAGGTCTTGCAGCAGGTAATATATATACAGGTCGATTTATTAAGGCCATTACAAGTCTTGCAAACCCTGGTGCTGAACTTAATTGGGGTATTCCATTTACATCTAGGCCTTTAGCTCTTAAAGGTTATGTAGATTATACTCCTGGATCTATTAATAAAACTAAAGCGCCGTACGGAAGCATGAGTGGCAAAGCAGATATAGCCCAGATACAGATTTTTATAACTTCTTGGACACAGCCATTCTTGATTAGTACACAACAGAAACGCTTTGTGGATGTAAACAATGATCCAGCTATAATTGCTTATGGTACTTTAGACTTCAATGCAACTAGTGGTTATAAAGAATTCACAATCCCTCTAGTGTATAGGAATACGAATTCAAGACCAACTTATATAGTTATAGTTGCAGCCGCAAGTAAATATGGTGATTATTTTACAGGTTCAACCTCAAGCGTGCTATATGTTGATGAGTTTTCACTTGTATATGATATAAATGAACTTACAGCTGAACAATTAGAACAAACAAATTATAATAAATGATGCGTAAATTATTTTTTACGGTAACATTTTTATTCTTCGCCCTCATTGCGTATTCAGCAGAGAAGCAGGCAGAAGAAGCTAAATTTGGTAGGGGCATAGAAAGGTCCACAACTTGTTTTATTCCAAAGGGAACTGTGGGAGCAGGGGTCTCTTTTGCTTACAACAATTATAACATAGGAAATCATCCAGGAGATGCTGGTTATGCAATGCTATTCTCTATGTTAAAAGGCGTTCAAGCCAATATGCAGACATGGAATGTTTCTCCATATGCTTCTTATTTTATAAGAAACAATCTTTCTTTGGGATTACGCTTCAATTATGGAAGAAGTGCACTTAATCTAAGTGGAGCAAATTTAGTTTTATCCGAAAGTATGTCTTTCGGTATAAGTGATTTTAACTATTTCAAACAATCCTATGAGGGAGCTATTACAGCACGTTACTACATGGCAATCGCAAATAGTAAACGCTTTGGAATGTTTGTAGAGCTTAGAGGAACGGGAGGCTATGGCCAATCAGAGAGCTATAAAAGACAGGAAATTCTAACTCCTGGTTCCAATGCCCCAACAGGAGAATATGAAAAAACAGGTACATATCAAGATATCTATAATTTTGAATTAGGCATAGTGCCAGGCTTAGCTGTTTTTGTTACAAATGAGCTTGCTCTTGAAGTTTCTGTTGGTGTTTTGGGTATTAACTACCAAAAGGCAGTACAGCATACTAATCAGGTACATACAAGTGTAATGGAAAATAGTGGAGCAAACTTTAAGATTAACCTATTTTCAATTGGCTTAGGCTTGTCTTATTATATACCTGTTAAGTAACCTAAATTGAAATAATTATAGATTGTTCTTATAGAAAAAAATGAAATGAAGATTCTAAAAAATACATTTCTTCCCTTTCTGGGTGTATTACTTCTAAACTCATGTCTTATTACTAATGATATGGCCTATCCACGCATATTTGCTGGATTTTTGGAATTTGAAGTAGAAGGACAAGTTGAAAAACCAGAAATTAACAATTCAACTATGACTGTAAATGTGATATTGAATGAAGTTTCTGATATAAAGAAAGTTAAACTTTTGAGCTACTCATATACTGAAGGAGCAAAAGGACCTGATTTAGGTGAATATCTTGACCTTTCTAATCCAATAGATATATGTCTCACTAATTACCATGACTATAAATGGCAAATTAAGACAACTCAACCTATTGAGAGATATATAGATTGTTCTAGCTTCTCTTCTGCTGATTGGAAGGCTGATAGGAAGGAAGTACAGGTTTATCTTACCAGAGATCAAAATCTTAAAGAGATTACTATAGACGAAATGAAATTAGAAGCTATAGGATCAACAATAGTTAGGACCATTGGTAAAGAAGAGCTTGGCTCTCAGATAGTTGAGGTGGAAAAAGATGTTAATTTTCCTATGACACTCGATTGTACTCTACCACGTAAATTTATAGTAGAGCATAAAGGACAGGAGATAGTTTGGATCTTTAATTTTGTACATATTGATATTGAACCAAGTGTAAAATTTGTAAATCCTTGGTGTTATCATGCTGAGGTTGAGGCAGAATTTGATGGTACTGGCACACCGAGATTAGAATATAAGAGGCTCGGTGCAAGAGAATGGAGTTCTGTTGATAATATTACCATTAGTGGCATTTCTATCAAAGGAGAAATCAAAAAGCTTAAAAAAGAAACAGATTATTTAGTAAGGTTAGTAGTTGACAAAGGTATCGAAGGAGTTCCTGAAGTCATAAGTGAAGAATATAATTTCAAAACTGATATTCCGGCACAGCTTCCAAATATGGGTTTTAACAGCTGGAGTAGTGAAGGTAAGAACTGGTTTCCATATGCACAGGCAGATACTTATAAAGTGTGGGATACGGCTAACAAGGGGGTAACTGTTGCAGGAGATGCGACCACCACTCCTGAATATACACTTGTAAAAGAGGGAAGGGCGGCAGCAAAGATGGAAACGAAAACAGCTTTTGGAGTGCTTGCGGCTGGTAATATTTTCACTGGGGAGTTTTTAAGATTTGATGGTAATGCACATCTTTTGTGGGGAACTCCATTCACATCACGTCCCACATCACTTTCTGGTTGGTATCATTATTTGCCAAAAACTATTAATAATGCTCCTGCAACTTTAAAATTAGCTGGAAATATAGCAAATCCATATACTCATATGCTGAATAAAATGGATAATATGCAGGTGCTTGTCGTTCTTTTTGCAGAAGGAGAAGGTGAAGATAGGGGACCATTCCCTGTTGCAAGTAATTATCCAGGTACTCCAGATTTGAAAAATGATCCAAGAGTTATTGCTTACGGAGAATTTATTAGTGACAAACAAACAGCAGAATATTCTTATTTTGAACTTCCTTTAGAGTATAAAGATAATAGAAAGCCTGCCTACGTTATTGTTGTGGCATGTGCTAGTTATTATGGTAACTATTATACAGGTGCCATAGGTTCCGTACTTTATGTAGACGATTTTGCGTTTTTATATAATTAATTTTCGCTCTTAAATAGGTTTTTCTTATCTTGCGAATTGTTCAATTAAAAAACCTATTATGAATAAATTAAGACCCTTTATTCTAGTACTAGCAGTGGTAGCTGCTACTGTTTTAGCTGCAGAAGTTTTTACTCGTCCTTCTCCACAACCGTTAGATGCAGAAGGTTTTTCGTCTGCAAGAGTTTATGAAGATTTAAAAATCATAGCGCAGGAGCCTCATTCTGTTGAACATCCAGAAGCAAGAGCTAAGGTTAGAGACTATCTATTTTCTCGTCTTAATGAATTAGGCGCAGATACGACAACGATTTGTACTTTTGATACAACTACTGAGAGAGGTTACACCTTTGTTCCTGAAAACGTATATGCAGAGTTTCATCCTCAAAAGGAATTGGAGGATACTACATATATAATGATGATTGCTCACTATGATTCTAGATATGCACAACCTGTTTTAAAGGATACTGTTTGGTCTTATGGTGCAGCAGACGATGGTTATGGTCTAGGCATTATTTTAGAGACTGTTAATCAAGCTTTAAGATCTCGTGATCAATGGTATCAAGGATTTAAGGTTCTTTTTACAGATGCTGAAGAAGTGGGAATGAATGGTGCTTATGCTATGTTTGAATACCATCCCGAAGTTTTCAAAAATGTTGGTATGGTTATAAATGTAGAGGCTAGAGGACCGTATGGACCAGCACTATTATTTGAAACCTCTGATGGTAATAGTGAATTATTAAAGCTATATGGTAAGACAGCAAAATCACCTGCTACTTATTCTTTAACTACAGTTGTATATAAGTTTATGACTAATTTCACAGACTTTACAGTAGTAAGAGAAAAGTCAGATATTCCAGGTCTCAATTTTTCAACCATAGCAGATATAAATCATTATCATACAGATTTGGATAATATTGATAATGTATCACAAAAGTCTATTCAGCATTTTGGAGCTCAAATTTCTCCTTTAGTATTGAAATATTTGACTACAAAAGAATATGCGAATAAGGACTATTTTAAATCAGAAGAGGATTCAACTAACTTTACTATCCCACTCCTAGGTTTCTTTAATTTCTCAAAATTTACATACTTAATCATAAACATTGTACTAGCTTTAGTATTTATTGGTTTATTTGTGTTTGAGATATTGAGAGGGCGTTTAGATGGCAAGCGTGCTTTAAGAAATAGCCTCAATGTGCTTCTAGGGGCTCTAACCGCACTAATATTGGGCGAAATTTTAGCTTATCTATGTGCAGTTATCGTAGGAGCTGAATTTAAAGCATTTGGAACAGTAAGAGGAATTAGTTTTGACAATATCGCAATGCTTGTAATGGCAATATTGATGATTGGAATCACTATACTACTCTATTTAAGAGGTAGGAAAGAGGCTCATAGGAAATCACATGCTTCAATGAGGGCGTCAGCTTCTTATAATGCACTTTCAAAATATGCAATGAATAACCTAATGGGTACTTTGTTTATAATGATGGTATTAGGCTTAGTTTTGGTTTTTGTACTAGGTGAAAACCTAATGTTCCTGATTCCTCTATCATTTGCAACAGTAGCTATTATACTCTGGCGTGCAACTAATATGAAGTTCTGGCTTTTAGCTGCAATTTTCTGTACTCTACTTCATACAGTATCTTTCTATTTTGCTCTTGCAATGGCTTTGACAATAGGTGCCGTAGGAGCAATACTTTTCCTAGCATTTTTTGATGTTGTAATGTTAATTGCCCTTTCAGATCTATATTTACTTCATAAGGGTAACTA
>CAYFTA010000033.1:0-12888 GCA_964346015.1 uncultured Muribaculaceae bacterium
CGCTAGGTGGCTGGGGATGTGCAAACGAAGTGCGCAATTCCCCTATTTTAACGCACGACATAACTACTTGTAAGGTACTGTTATTTTATATTGATTTATATATGTTCCATTGTTTGTCAATTGTAATTTACTTGTACCGAGGTCTATCTTATCAACATTCAACATTTCATACCAATAATATCCAGCCTTTTCTGCCATATACAAGAACATTCGTTTAACACGCAAATTGTTGCCTTCTTCAAGTAACCTTTGTGCAACTTCGGGACGTAAAGAAGTTAATTGTTCCATTATATAGTATAAATCCATATAATCATATTGTGATGGAACCAATAGGAGACATTCCATAAAAGCCTGTTCCTTTCCATCTATGGACTGCCGACACGTATCAGGGTGCGCCAACATCTGTTGCAGGAATGCTTTCTGCCATTTCAAAAGCAGTACTTATATGCGCATTTCGTTAGTAATCTGTCTCTTTGGGATTTTTGCTCTCGGTATTGTGAGTGAAGTATATCAATTGATATTTAACTTTGCATAATACTACCAATGGCGAATCATCTTTCCATGCTCGTCTCTGAACTTGCCCATAATGATGTAAATCAGGTCTATGAGAACCCAGATACCAAAACCACCAAGCGTAATTATCATTAAAAGGCCTGTGCCAATTTTTCCAACATAAAATCTATGAGCACCTAAATGTCCCAAAAGGACACAGAATAAAAGGGTAATTAGCCAGTCACGATCGCTTGCTTGTTCGTACGAATATGAGTCATAAATGTTTTTTAGCCTAGTGCCACAATTTGAACAGAACGTCGCATTTTCAGAGCAGAGCATTCCACAGTTTTTACAATACATAATAGTTTGAATTTAGTTTATTTGAAGACTCAATAGTTGTATTCTTATGAACACCAAACAAATTTAAGGATTTTTATGATATAATTTATTCAAATAGCTGAGAAAAAAGAAGTCCCGAAGTTGTTAAAACTTTCGGGACTAATGATTTCAAAAAGTCTATCTCAATAAATTATCTATATTGAGCAAACTCAATGTCTTTAGTAGCTTTTGCAGCAAGGTCTTTGCACTTAGATGCTTTTTCTAAATATGCTTTCACGTCTGAAGCCTTACCCTGACGAGCAGAAGCAACAGCCTTCAAATAGTTAGAAATAGGCTTGTCGCAATCTAGAGCAAGAGCAGGAGCATTATTTCCTAATAGAAGCTGAACAAGAGCAGCATTTACAGTTTCCTTACCAGCAAGTTTTGCTGCTGCTGCTGCATAGTCGCCATTTAGAACATCAAGAACAGCTAGGTTCTCTTTTGCGCTCTCGCTGCCAGCAGCCTTTAATAATTTAGCAGCATCTGCTAGCTTACCTTCGCGAAGTGCAATTACACCCATTGCATTGTTATAATCAGCATCTTGTTCTACTTTCTTAAGAGCTTTCTTAGCTTTGCCTAACTCATTGTTCTCAATATAAACAACTGCAAGGTTGTACTGAGCAGCATTGCTTTCGAATTTGTCAACTGCTTTCTTATAAATAGCCTCTTTGTCTTCAACTTCCTTAACTAAAGTAGCAGCACGAAGAAGTGCAGTCTCATCTAAAACATCAATGTTTTCTTCGATAAGTTGTAGAAGCTCTTCATTAGTAAAGTTTGTATATTCTACATTAGCGATAAATCTTGCACGACGAAGCTCAGGAAGAATATTCTTAGCTAGAGTAGTGTAAACAGCAGACATGTTTTTAATTTCTTTCTCACGAACAGCAGGATCGCTATACATTGAAAGAACGCGAATAATAAGATCCTTATCTTCGATATCTGATTCTGCTACTAGTTCTTGGAATCCTTCCCAGTCTTGACCAATACTTTGTACATTTACAGGAGCATCTGTTTTACGATCTTTGGTAACTCTCTGGAAAGTTTTTTCTGCTGTACCAGAACGTCTGTCAGATAGTTTAGCGTTAAGCTCTTCTCCTCCGTCTGGTGAAGCATAAGCTACTACATCTGTACCAACGAGTTCTTTACGCTCATTTGCTTTAATTTCATCAAGAGCAGCTTGGAAATCTTTGATTGATTGTGAACGAAGTTGATTATTTCTAACTTCTGCACTATTAATATTGTAAAGAATTTGTCCTTCTGCTGTTTGTTTGATGATTTCTTGGTAGCCGTCTTCTTTATAATCTAGCTTACCTTTTTTGCAAACAAGCATATAAGTTGTATTTGCTCCATCAGCTACTTTTTTAATAGGAAGGTCTACAAATTTAGACTTATATCTAACAACACCACGAAGCTCTAGATGTCCTTTCTCCATACCTGGAACATATGTAAAGTGAATTTTCTTAGTAATTGTCGCGCCTTCTGAAGAAACTACTTCATAGTTATCTTTTACTTTCTCGCCTTGGAAAGTGTATGGTTGCATCTTTGCTTCACCACCCTCATAAACATAAACAGGAGTTACATCAAGAATTGCTTTTGGATGGAAATAATCTTCTGGATAAGTAACAGTTACTGTTGCGTCAATTTCTCCACCAACTACTTCAAGAACAGCTGGCTCACTTTTAACGATTACATTCTCTGCCATTTCAGCCATTTTCTCTGGCGAACTACAAGCTAGAGCTGCAAATCCTAATACAGCTGCAAATAAGAATTTTGTTGCTTTTTTCATCTTTTAATTAATAATTAAACGGTTTATAATTGTTATCTTTTTAATGTTTTTTCAAAAAAACGCATAAGCAACGCAAATATAATCAAAATTTTAGATTTTTTTTAATTATTTGACACTTAATTTGCCTCGTTTTAGTAACTTTGTGCGCTATGACAAATAAAGAATTACAAGCTCTAAAAAATAAATTCGATATAATCGGGAACGATCCTGCACTGAATAGAGCCCTCGAAATAGCAGTAACTGTTGCTCCAACAGATATTACTGTTTTAATTGAAGGGGAAAGTGGTGTTGGAAAGGAGAATATTCCTAAGATTGTTCATCAAAATAGTAGACGAAGGACACAAAAATATTTTGCTGTCAATTGTGGTGCTATACCTGAAGGCACCATTGATTCTGAGCTCTTTGGTCATGAAAAAGGCTCTTTTACAGGGGCTAGTGAGATGCGTAAAGGTTATTTTGAGGAAGCTAACGGAGGGACCTTATTCCTTGATGAGGTCGGTGAATTGCCTCTTTCTTCTCAGGCTAAGCTTCTAAGAGTGCTCCAATCTGGCGAATTTATAAGAGTGGGCTCCTCAAAAGTACTAAAAACTGATGTAAGAGTCATTGCTGCAACAAATGCCAACTTAAAATTTGCTGTAGATAGGGGAAAGTTCCGTACGGACTTATATTATCGTCTCAACGCTGTAACCATAAAAATGCCCGCTTTAAGAGACCGCCCTGATGATATTCATTTGCTCTTTAGAAAATTTGCTTCTGATTTTTCAAGTAAATATGGACTTTGTGGCATCAATCTCACTGATAGAGCTGTCTTAGCCCTTAAAAAATATCGTTGGCCAGGAAATATTAGGCAACTTAAAAACCTAGCAGAAAAAGTTTCTGTTATGGAAAGTGCTAGGCAAAATGTTCGAGAGGGAAGATGTACCATCGACGCCGTCGATATAGATAAGTATATACCAAATGATTCAGAAAACCTTCTTCCTGCCACTACAGTTCAGCTTGGATATGATGAACAACCCTGGGAAAGAGAAGCCATAATCAGAACTCTTTACCAGCTTCGCCAAGATGTTGATTATCTGAAAAAAGTTGTAGCTAGTGCTGGTTTATCCATGCCTATTTCTCCTGCTCCCATTATAGAACCCCCTAAGCCTATTCAAGAGCAAAAATGGAATATTGAGCCTGAAAGACACAGTAGAGAACAAATTGTGGAAGCTCCTGAAGAGCAAGAAATAGAAGAGGTAAAAGAAACCAAACCAAAAAACCTAAGCATTCAAGACAGGAATGAAGAGTTAATTGTTAAGGCTCTTGAAAGAAATGCTGGAAATAGAAAAAAAGCTGCTGCAGAACTGGGTATATCAGAAAGAACGCTTTATAGAAAAATAAAACAAATGGGGCTGTAATGAAGGGTTTTAAAAAGTTTATATCTATTAGTTCAATGATTGTGGTTTTAATTGCAACCTCTTTCATTGTTAAATCTTGTGGAATATACTCGTTCACAGGCACCTCTATTCAACCAGATGTTAAAACTATTACTATAAATTACTTTGAGTATAAGGCCTTAAGAGTGAATCCCACTCTTAGTGCCTCTTTAACCGACGCATTACAAGAAAAGTTTAGGCGTCTAACTAAGCTTGAACAAGTAGATGCTGAAGGAGATTTAGAAATTGAAGGGGAAATTACTGGTTATGATGTGCGTGCTATGGCCGTAACGGCAAATGAGCAAGCGTCGCAAAGCCGTTTAACGGTAACAGTAAAAATATATTTTACTAACAGAAAATATCCTGAAGAAGATGCTGAAAAATCTTTTTCTGCATATGCAGACTTTGATGCAATGCAACCTTTGGACGCCGTTGAGCAGACTTTAACTGAGGAAATTATAGAAAAACTTTGCGAAGACATTTTTAATGGAACTGTTGCAAATTGGTAAAAAGATGGCAGAATTTGTTGACTTAAAGAAACTTAACTTAGATGAATTAACTGGTGTTGTAAATCTATACCCCTGGTATGCACAAGCCAGATTGGTTCTTTGTGAAAGACTTGCAGACATGGGCGAAGAATGGGTTGACTCTCATCTATCTGAAGCTAGCCTATATATAAGTGACGCTTCTAAGCTTACTAAATTTAGACAGCTCCAAGTTAGGGACTATGCAGACAAAGAGGTTGAAAAACTATTAAAAAAATATATTCAAGAAAGCGTTGAGGAAGAGAAAGTTGAAATAGAACCAAAAAGGAGAATACATATTATCGGTGGGGACTATTTTTCACAAGAAGAATATGACAAAGTAAGAAAAACAGATGATAAGATTTTTGTAAAATATAAGTTCGGAGCGAAAGCGGATGCTCCTCAACAAGAAGTATCTAATCAAGACACTTTTGACTTATATACAGAGACTTTAGCTGAAATTTATGCTGAGCAAGGCTATTATGAACAGGCAAAAGACATTTATTCTAAACTAATTTTGTCAAATCCAGAAAAAAATGCTTACTTTGCAACCCTTATTGAAAAAATGAATCAAGAGATAAAAAATAACAATTAATTATGAGTGTAACATTTACAATTTTAGCAGTGCTCGTACTTATTGCTAGTATTTTGATGACTCTTATTGTTCTTCTTCAGAACAGTAAAGGTGGCGGACTTGCGAGCAATTTTGCTGTTGGTAACCAAACTTTTGGTGTTCGCCAAACTACAGATATACTAGAAAAAATTACTTGGGGCCTAGCTGCTTTCATTTTCCTTTTTTCTGTTATTTGCACATTCACGCTTAACACAGATAGAAAAGTAGAAGATGTTGTTATTTCAACTGGCACAGAGGAAATTGTTGAAGAGGCTACACAGACTCCTGCACCAGCAGAACTTAAGATTTCTACAGAAGAAATAGCTGAAACTCCAGAAGAGTAGTTTTTTGCTGACAATTTGTCAGTAAAAGTCATTTGGAATATATTTTGACGATAGTCGTTTGTCCTTTGGATAGACGACTATTTCTGTTTATTGTCGTCTCTAATATGTGAAAATTTTAAAAAGTAATAATATGGATAAAAAATTAGAAAATCTACAAAGATTTGCGACCAACCTCAATGAGTTGGCTTCGCAAGGTAAACTCGACCCCGTTATTGGTCGAGACGAAGAGATTCGTAGAGTCCTTCAAATTCTAAGTAGGAGGACTAAGAATAATCCTATTCTCGTGGGAGAACCAGGAGTGGGTAAAACAGCGATTTCTGAAGGTATTGCACAAAATATCGTAAATGGCAATGTTCCTGAAAACCTGAAATCAAAAACTGTCTACTCTCTAGACATGGGAGCTTTAATTGCGGGAGCAAAATATCAAGGAGAATTTGAAGAAAGGCTTAAAGGTGTTGTAAAAGAAGTGGTTGACAGCGACGGTGAAATTATTCTCTTTATAGATGAAATTCATACACTTGTGGGGGCTGGGCGTACTTCTGGCGCTATGGATGCCTCAAATATTCTAAAACCAGCCCTTGCTAGAGGAGAGCTTAGAACAATTGGTTCTACAACTCTGGACGAATATCAGAAATATTTTGAAACAGATAAAGCTCTTGAAAGAAGGTTCCAGATGGTTATGATTGATGAGCCTTCTCCTGCTGCTTCTATTTCCATTATGAGGGGCTTAAAGGAAAGGTACGAGAACCATCATAAGGTTAGAATAGAAGACGATGCTTTAATTGCTGCTGTGGAGCTTTCTACTAGATATATTTCTAATAGATACCTCCCAGATAAGGCTATTGACTTGGTGGATGAGGCGGCTTCTAAGCTTAGGCTGGAAATGAATTCTGTTCCTGAGCCGATAGATAATCTTAATAGCAGAATACGTCAATTAGAAATTGAAAAAGCAGCTATTAAAAGAGAAGGCGTTTCGCTTAAGATGGATAAAATCGAAGAAGAGCTTAAGGGATTAGAGGGTGAGAGAAAAGTTCTAATGAAAAGATGGGAGGAAGAAAAGGGGCTTCTTACAGAACTTCAAGATGCCAGACAAAAGGTTGAAGATTATAAAATCGCAGCTGCTAATGCAGAACGAGCAGGTGATTTTGGAAAAGTTGCAGAGTTGAGATATGGAAAAATTGCTGAACTCAAAAAGCGAATTGAAGAGCTTAGCGAAAAACAAGCTGCTATTGAAAATCCTATTGTAACAGAAGCTGTTACTCCTGAAGACATTGCTGAGGTAGTGGCTAAATGGACTGGTATTCCTGTTAAAAAAATGCTGGAAAGCGAGAAGGTTAAGCTGCTAAGAATGGAAGAAGAGCTACATAAGAGAGTTGTAGGTCAAAGGCAGGCAATTGAAGCCGTTTCAGATGCAGTAAGGCGCTCAAAAGCGGGATTACAAAATGAAAAACGCCCTATTGGATCTTTCTTGTTTATGGGAACTACTGGTGTGGGAAAAACAGAATTAGCAAAGGCTCTAGCTGAGTTTCTCTTTAATGATGAGACCATGATGACAAGAATTGATATGAGTGAATATCAAGAAAGGCATTCTGTGAGTCGCCTAGTTGGTGCGCCTCCAGGATATATTGGATATGATGAAGGAGGACAACTTACTGAAGCTGTTAGAAGAAAGCCATATTCTGTAATCTTGCTTGATGAGATTGAAAAGGCGCATCCTGACGTGTTTAATATACTTTTGCAAGTGCTCGACGATGGACGTTTAACTGATAACAAGGGGCGTACTGCTGACTTTAAGAATACGATTCTCATTATGACTTCAAATGTTGGAGCTGGTATTATCCAAAACTACATGGAAGATTTACCTGATAGGGGGGAAGAAAGAGATGTGTACCTTGCAAACTGTCGTAATGATGTAATGGAGATTCTTAAAAAGACTGTTCGCCCAGAATTTCTAAATCGTATAGATGAAATAATAATGTTTGAGCCTCTTTCAAAAACAGATATTAGAGAAATCTTAGAAATAATGATTAGAGATCTCAAAGAAAAACTTTCTGAAAGTGATGTTTCAATAGACTTTACTGAAGAATTTAAGGACTATATGAGCACAAAGGGTTATGAACCTGCTTACGGAGCAAGACCTATTAAACGCTTGATGCAAAGAGAGCTAATTAATATTTTGGCAAAAGCTATACTTGATGGTACTGTGCAGAAGGATTCTACTATTGAGGTTTCAATAAAAGACGGAAAAGTGACCTTAAAAAATTTAAAATAATTTTTAATATCACCCTGTGAAACGTAGTTATATGAGGGTCAAATTATTATAAAAATAAAACCGCTCTTGTCGCTACGATCCTCAGCAAGACAATAACTAACATAGGAAAATCAATGACATAATTTCGTTATTATTTTAGTATCTTTGTTCACCTAAAATCAACGAAATTATGTCTTTTGTTCATCTTCATGTTCACAGTCAATACTCTATACTCGACGGCCAGTCTTCGATGAAAGCTCTATTTGCTAGGGCTAGCGAATTAAATATGCCAGCTCTCGCGATTACCGACCACGGAAACTTATATGGAGTCAAAGATTTTCTTAAACAGGCTAAAAAATATCCTGATATTAAGCCTATCGTGGGTTGTGAAGTTTATGTGTCCAAAAATGACCACAGGATAAAAGACAGAGATAACAGGATATATTATCACCTTGTTCTTCTTGCTAAAAATTATAATGGCTATAAAAACTTGATGAAAATCGTTTCGCTAGGCCATTTAGAGGGGATGTACTATAGGCCAAGAGTTTCACACGAGGTGATTGAAGAGTATGCACAGGACCTTGTTTGTTGCTCTGCTTGTCTGGCAGGAGAAATACCTAGATATATTAGAGATGGGGATATGGAAGGAGCAGAAAGGGCTATTGAGTGGCATAAAAAAGTCTTTGGCGACGATTACTACCTAGAGGTTCAACTCCATAAAACTGAAATTCCTGGACAATCTCTTGAAGTATATGAAGAGCAGCTAATTGCAAATAAAGGAATATTTGAACTCGCAGCTAAGACAAACACTAAGGTAATTGCATCAAACGATATCCATTTCGTTAGAAAAGAGGATGGCCCTGCTCATGATAGGCTTATCTGCTTGACTACTAATGCTTATGTAGATGATCCTGATCGTTTGAGATATACTCAACAAGAGTATATGAAAAGCAGAGAAGAGATGGAAGAGCTTTTTCCTGACCATCTTGAAGTTCTTGATAACACTCTTGAAGTTGCAGAAAAAATTGAGCTATATAGCATAGACCGAGATCCAATACTTCCTGTCTTTCATACAGATGAAAATTTTATGAAAGATATTGATGTTTATCTTGAAAAATATAAAGATATCATTGATAAAGGTAAGTGTTGCTCTAAAGGCATAGATAGAGGAGAAACCTTTAGACATTCTGTTGCTTATCTATGTCATTTAACGTACGAAGGTGCAAAAAAACGCTATGGAGTTAATTTAACAGAAGAACAAAAGGAGCGCCTTGATTTTGAGCTTAAAACCATATCAAAAATGGGCTATCCCGACTATTTCCTCATCGTTCAAGACTTCATTGCTGCAGCAAGAGCCGAAGGAGTATCTGTTGGACCTGGCCGTGGTTCTGCTGCTGGCTCTGCCGTGGCTTATTGCCTTAAAATTACAAATTTAGACCCTATTAAGTATCAATTGCTTTTTGAGCGTTTCCTCAACCCCGATCGTATTAGTCTTCCTGATATTGATATCGACTTCGATGATGAGGGCCGAGCAATTGCCTTTAAGTATGTTGAAGACACCTACGGGAAAAATCATGTTTCTCATGTTGTTACTTTCGGTAAAATGGGAGCAAAAAGTGCTATTAGAGATGTCGCACGCGTAAGTCGCTTACCAATTGATGAGTCTAATAGGATTGCTAAGCTCATTCCTGATAGGCCTTTTAGCCAAATGGAAGATGCAGAAGAACCCTTTGGTGAACACGATGTGCTTGGAGAAGGAGAAAAACTCATATATAAGGAAGTAGAGATAGAAGACCCAGAAAACCCTGGACAAAAAATAAAGGTAAAAAAGCCTTTTCGCAAATTCAGAAAAGAAGTTTCTTATAAAGTAAATCTTAAAAACTGCTATAAATTCGTCCCTGAGCTTAAGGAATTACGAGAAAATGGTACAGATCAGATAAAAGAGATTTTAGACTATGCATTAAAACTAGAGGGATGTATTCGCCAAACTGGTATTCACGCGTGTGCAATGATTATTGGTCGAGGTGATTTAACTGACTATATTCCTATAAGTCTGGGGCAAGATAAGGCAACTGGAGAGAATGTTTGGGTATCTCAGTTTGATGGAGGGCATATTGAAGACGTTGGTATGCTTAAGATGGACTTCCTTGGTCTTAAAACCTTGTCTATTATCAAAGAATGCCAAGAAAATATCAAAAAACGTAGTGGTATTGAATTCGATATTGAACAAATTCCAATTGATGATAAATTAACATACGAGCTTTATAGCCGTGGGGATACAACTAGTATATTTCAGTTTGAATCTCCTGGTATGAAGGAATGGCTAACCAAGCTTCAACCTACTCGTTTTGAGGATTTAATTGCGATGAACGCGCTGTATAGACCTGGCCCTATGGACTATATTCCTTCTTTTGTGGAAAGAAAGCAAGGTCGAGAACCAGTAGAATATGATCTTCCTATAATGAGGCAATATCTTGAAGATACCTACGGAGTTACCGTCTATCAGGAACAAGTCATGTTGCTGTCTCAAGCCATTGCAGGTTTTACTAAGGGAGAGGCAGATACTCTACGCAAAGCAATGGGTAAGAAAATCTTTGACCTTCTTCAGTCTTTGAAAGGTAAGTTTATTGAGGGGGGCATGAAAAACGGCCATCCAAAAGATGTTCTCCTAAAAATTTGGGGTGACTGGGAGAAATTTGCTCAATATGCATTTAATAAGTCTCATGCTACTTGTTACGCTTGGGTAAGCTATCAAACAGCCTATTTAAAAGCTCATTACCCTGCAGATTTCCAAGCTGCGAACCTAAGTAAAAATCTCTCTAATATGGATGAGATTAAAAAAATCATGGACGACTGCAAGAGAAATAAAATCAAGGTTCTAAGTCCTGATATTAATGAAAGTAACGCTCGTTTTACTGTAAATAAAGCAGGAGACATTCGCTTTGGACTTGGCGGCATCAAGGGCTTTGGTGAAAATATAGTTAGAGCAATCATTACAGACAGAGAAGAAAATGGGGCTTATGAAGACATCTATGATTTTGTAGAGAGAATGGCTGGCACAGTAAATAGAAAGGCTTTTGAAGCTCTTTTATATTCTGGAGCTTTTGATAGCTTTGGTGCAAAAAGAAGCCAATACATGCTTTCTTGTCCTAATGGAGATGCTTTCATAGATACTCTTCTAAGATATGGCGAGCTATATAAAAATGATACTTTAAATGATGTAGTATCCCTCTTTGGGGACGCTGAAGAGCTTAAACCTGAAAGGCCTATACTTCCTGAATTTTCTGGAGAAGAAAACACCATAGAACTTCTTCATAAAGAAAAAGAATTAGTGGGTATGTATTTATCGGCTCATCCTCTAAATCAATTTAGCTTTGAAATAGAACACTTTACTACATGTACTTTAGATAAGCTAGATGAGCTTATAAGCACATGTAAGGTGAGAAGGGAGAAAAAAGCTGTAACCATAGCTGGTTTTATTTCTGAAACAGAAACTTTGTTAAATCGAAATGGTAGGCCTTGGTCGCGAACTATTATAGAAGACTTTGATGGAAATTATGAGTTTCGCCTGTTTAATAGAGATCATGAAACCTTTATGTCATACCTTAGGTTAAATTCTTCTATTTTAATTGAAGGCACAATCGAAGAAAGATTTTATAAGAAACAAGATCAATATGGAAATGCTATTCCTAATCCCGATCCACAATATTATTTCAAGATTAGGAGCATGATGTTGCTTGGAAATAGTACAGAAAAATTCCTAAAAGGTTTTGCCTTTAATCTTTCTACACCCATGCTTAACCCTCAATTTAGAAAGAATTTGGTAAAACTCTTAAAACAATTCAAGGGCAAGACTCCCCTATCAATGTTTTTATATGACCCACAGAAAGAATGGACAATTGAATTTGCTTCGAGAACGTATAGGGTGGAAGTAAATTCTGACTTTATAGCTGCTGTTGAAGAATATAAAATACCATATTCAATAATGAAGAAGCAAGGTTAATATTTTGATTAATAAAAAGTTTATGGATAAGGAAAATTTTTTAAACCTGGGCAGAGTCGAAGCAATTAATAAGCTATATGAGGATTCGCCATATAAATACACAGAGCTCCCCCATTTTGAGGCTAGTGCAAAATCTCAAATTCAAACTAGCTCTCGCACCTTTTTGGAAGGTATCGATTTTGACTTAACATATTTCCCTTTAAAACATTTGGGTTATAAAACCATCGTTGCTGTTACGGGCGAGCTCTATGCAAAGATGTCTCATCCCCAAACACTTGTGATAAACCTTTCTGTTTCATCAAAGTTAGATTTCGAACACATTAAAGACATCTGGGAGGGCATGGTAACAGCAGCTAAAGAACATGGATATAAGGCTGTAACTTTGGATTTAACCCCTTCTATCCACGGTCTAATCATCACAGTCTCAGCAAGTGGAGAAACGAGTAATTTAATATTTAAAAGACGTCCTGGGGCTAAGTCAATGGATCTCATCTGCGTCTCTGATAATCTAGGAGCTGCTTTTCTTGGACTTCAGGTTCTAGAAAGAGAAAAAAGAGATTTTCTACAAACCAAGAATAATGAAAAGCAACCAGAGCTAGAAGAATATAAACATATGATTGGGGCCTATTTGAAGCCAAGCCTAAATCCTTCAATCGTAGGATCCCTTGAAGATGCTGAGATTATCCCTTCTTATGGCTACTTTGTTAATAAAGGTCTTGCTGATACCATAAAAAAACTAACTAGAGATAGTGGTTTTGGAGCTAAAGTTTATGTAGACAAACTCCCCTTTGCAGGCAATACTTTTGATCTATGCAAGGAGCTAAACATAGACCCTATATCTGTAGCTATGAATGGGGGCGAAGACTATAGGCTTCTCTTCACAATCCCTATTGACAAACACGAAAAGTTCCGTCGTGACTTCCAAACCTTTGACATCATCGGCCATCTCGCCCTCCCCGAAGTTGGCTCTGTCCTCGTAACCCCCGACGGCCTCGAACTCCCCATCAAAGCCCAAGGCTGGTAAAAACGAATATTAGGAACATCGCTCCCTATTTTCATTAAGCCTTCTCCACTGGGATCTG
>CAYFTA010000034.1:0-12220 GCA_964346015.1 uncultured Muribaculaceae bacterium
AAATGGCGAGATTTTTTGATCCTCCACAGGCAAAGCCACTTTTGCCAAAAGACAAGATTAGTAAGGTGTATAAGTCCATGAGATTCAAGGTATTCATGGGAGCCTTTTTAGGTTATGCAGGTTATTATTTAGTAAGAAAAAACCTTTCATTAGCTGCACCTGGAATGATTGATGAAGGCTTAATTGATAAGGCAGGAGTGGGTATAGCAATGTCAGCAGTTTCGATTGCCTATGCATTTAGTAAATTTATAATGGGAAGTATTTCTGACCGTTCTGATGCAAGAAAGTTTTTAGTTATTGGTCTCATCCTTTCTGCTCTTACAATGATTGCTGCTGGATTTTTTCCATATGGAGCAAACCAAGCACTAAATGTGACAGTTATATTTATATTGATGCTTCTCGTTGGATGGCTTTCTGGAATGGGTTGGCCTCCTTGCGGTAGAGTTATGTCCTATTGGTTTTCGCAAAATGAAAGAAGTTTCAAGATGTCTCTTTGGAATACTTCACATACTTTTGGTGCAGGAACTTTAGGACTTCTTTTTACTTTCGGTATTACCTTATTTACATTTTTTGGAATAGAGCAAACATGGCGTTCAGCCTTCATTGTGCCAGCTTCGTTTGCTATTTTAATTGCGCTTTTCGCTTGGTGGGCAATTAGAGATAATCCACAATCTTGCGGTTTACCCCCTATTGACGAATATAGAAATGACTTTTCAGGAGTGCAATCTAAAAAAGGTGAAGAAGAAAAGATACCATTTAAGACATTATTCGTTGAATACATATTTAAAAATAAGTGGATATGGATGATTGCATTAGCAAATGCATTTGTCTATATGGTTCGTTATGGGGTAGGAGACTGGGCACCTATTTATTTACAAGAAATGAATATAATGACAGAAAGAGAGTCAAACCTTGCTTTCTCGCTACATAATTATGCTGGTATACCAGGTACAATTGTTTGTGGATGGATTTCATCTAAATTCTTTAAAGGCCGTTGTGCACCACCTAATATAATATTTATGGGAGCCGTTTTACTTGGTACAATTGTGTATTGGCAAGCAAATAATATTGCAGGAGCGTTTTCTAATGATCCAGAAGCTATTATGATAATGACTAAATCGCTAGCTTATTTTGGATTGATACTAATTGGTTTCTGTATTTATGGTCCAGTTGCTCTTGTAACAGTGCAGGCTCTTAATCTTGTGCCAAAGAATGCAGTAGGTACAGCAGCAGGCTTCGTGGGGCTCTCAGGATATTTAATTGGTTCTGCTCTTCTCGCTAATATGCTAATGGGCTTTGTTGCTGAGCATGCTGGTTGGGATACAACATTTATGTTACTATCAGGTGCTAGTATAGTTTCAATGTTACTAATAGCATTGACAATAAAAAGCGAAACTCAAGAAGCTGTATAATTCGAAGTGAAACTCAAGCTACAAACTACAAAATATGAATAAATATATAAGAATAGTTTTTACCCTTACCGTAATTACTTTTTTAGCTGCTTGTCAGAAGCCAGGTCCTGATCAAAATCAACCACAAGATTCTATTAAATATAAGATTAGTGTACCTAGGGCCATTGAAACTCAAGTAGGTGCAACTTTGTCTTTTAATTATTATGGAAAACCAGCGCCAGAAAAAGATACACATTCTTTAGTATTTAGACCAAGTTCTGGAAATGATGTTGTGATTCCACTGACTCTTGTTGATGACAAATTAGTTTATTTTGTTGTTCCTATTGAACTTGAAACAGGTTCATATTCTGTTTGGGCCAAATTTGGTTCAGAAGAAAAGAAAATGGGAGATTCTAGCCTTATAGTAGAGATTCCTTTAGAGATAGATGAACCGTCAGATCCAAAAATTAATGTATATGGTATTGTTCATTGTAATAAAAAAGGAGTAGAAGGCGTAGTAGTTTCAGATGGATATCGAGTGGTTAAGACAGATGCCAGTGGTATATATCAGTTTGAATCTTCAGAACTATTGAAAACTGTATTTATTTCGGTTCCAAGTGGCTATGAGGTTATTTCAGACAATATCTTACCACGATTTCATAAATCTCTAGATGGGAATCCTAATACTAAAGAGAGAGTAGATTTTGAATTAGTAGAAGTCAATAATGGTGACCATATTATGTATGTATTGGGAGATATGCATCTTGCGAATAGGACTAATGACATAATTCAGTTTGGCAATTTTACTCGTGATTTACAAGCCCAGATAGACAAAAACAAATCTAAACGTCAATATGCCTTGACACTTGGAGATATGACATGGGAACTCTATTGGACTAGTAATAACTTCAATTTATTGACCTATCTTAATACTATTAACCAATCGTTAACTGGAATCCACCTATTTAATACAATAGGTAACCATGACCACGATATGTATGCAGCAGGAGATTTTGATACAGTTATACCTTATAGAGAATATGTTGGTCCAACTTATTATTCTTTTAATATAGGTGATATTCACTATATTGTATTAGATAATATATTGTGTAAAAACACAGGTGAAGGTACAGCAGCGTCGAGATCGTATAACTCTAAATTAACCTCAGAGCAACTTGCGTGGCTAGAAAAAGACCTTTCTCATGTTGATAAGTCAAAAAAACTAGTCATAACAATGCATGCACCGGCTTATAATAAGTCAGGAAGTAATTCTATGGCATCAATGCCAGAAATTGAAGCACTAGTAAGAGATTTTCCAGAAACCCATATTCTAACTGGCCATACACACCAAACTTATAATAACGACAAACTTTCTTCTAAGAAAATTTTCCATCATAATAGTGGTGCCGTTTGTGGCACTTGGTGGTGGACTGGTTATCATACTGGTATAGGAATGGGACCTGATGGTTCACCTTCTGGTTACTATATATATAATATGAATGGTACTGATATTAAATGGACATTTAAAGCAACTGGTCAGAGTACAGATTTTCAATTCAGGACGTATGATAGGAACAAGATAGTATTAACAGCAGCAAATTATGCTCCTTCTGCAAACTCAACTATTGCTGCAACGTTTGATAATTCTGTAGGAGAATGGAAGAACGCTTCATCAGATAACTATGTATATTTCACTATTTTCGATTATGATCCAGCATGGAAAATAGAAGTGAAGGAGAATGATAATGTATTGACTTATGAAAAGATTTCTAAGATAAAAGATCCATTGCATCTACTTTGCTATGAGGCAGTTAAGGCTAACCTAAATCAATCTCCAACAAGTTCATTCAAAGCAAACGGTAGCGTGGATCATATGTTTAGAGTTAAGGCTACTTCTGCAACTTCTACTTTAAAGTTTAAGATTACGGATAGATTTGGAAGAGATTATTATGAGACTATGACAAGACCAAAGGAATTTAACTTAAGCGTATATAAATAACACTAAAAAAATATAACAACTTTATTATTAACTAACACAAAGACTTATGAGATTATTAAAATCTATCGCAATGACTTTGTTCCTATTTGCTATAAGTGTAGTTACTTATGCGCAAACGAGGACAGTTACAGGAGTGGTGTTTGATGCCAATCAGCAACCACTTATTGGTGTTGCAGTGATTGAAGATGGCACTACCAAGGGAGTGATGACCAATGATGATGGTTCATTCACATTGAACGTGCCTTCTAAAGATGTTGTCTTGAATGTTTCTTCTCTTGGATATGAAACCAAGTTAATTAATGTTCCAGCAAATCAATCAAAAGTAACAGTAATTCTTAAAGAGGACACAATGATGCTTGAAGAGACAGTAGTAGTCGGTTATGGTGTACAGAAAAAAGTAAACCTAACAGGCGCTATTGGCGTGGTAGACAGCAAAGAGCTAGAAAATAGAACGGCTCCATCACTGACTAATATGCTTCAAGGAGCAGTTCCTGGTTTGAATATTACTACTTCTAGTGGTAATCCAGGTAGCTCGGGTAAGATTAATATTCGTGGTGTCGGTTCTATTAGTAGTTCAACTGAACCTCTTGTACTGATTGATGGTGTCGAAGGTGAGCTCGATAGAGTAAATCCTAATGATGTTGCTTCTATTTCAGTTATTAAGGATGCTGCTGCAGCTGCAGTTTATGGGGCACGTGCTGCATTCGGTGTTATTTTGATTACTACTAAAGCAGGTGAAGTAAAAGAAGGTGCAACTAAAGCAAATGTTCGCTATAGTGGACGTTTCGGATGGGAGGAACCAACAACTTCAACTGATTATGAAACAACAGGTTACTGGTCAGTTTACACTGTAAACAAATTCTTAAAGGCATCTAACAATAACAACTATGCCTATTACACTGATCAAGATATGTTGGAGCTTCTTGCTCGTGTAAACGATAAGACAGAACATCCAGATCGTCCTTGGGTGGTTATTGAGAATAGAAATGGTAAAGACCAGTATGTTTATTATGCAAATACTGACTGGTACCATGAACTTTATAATGACCAGCACCCTACCCAGCAACACAATATTTCTGTGAGCGGAGGTACTAAGGCCGTTAAATATTTCTTATCAGGTGGTTATAATCGTCAAACAGGTGTTTTGAGACAAAATCCAGACATTTTTAACAAATATAACCTACGTGCAAAGTTTGATTTTAAGGTGAATAAGTATGTGAAGATGAGTAACAATACTTCATTCTATACATCTGACTATAGCTTTAATGGAGTAGGAAACGTACAGAATGCTTTTGCATATGGAGCGAACCATGCGCTAGCTTCTTTCCCACTTAGAAATGATGAGGGTTGGGTTTATAAGACAGATATGATTTCTAGTTCTTATGGAGTTGGTAATGGTCGTCACATTATTTATGGTAATGATGCAAACGTTAACCTTACTAGAAAGTTCGACCTTGCAAATACTACTGAAATTGTAATTACTCCAATTAAACCTCTTAGTTTTACTGCAAACTATACTTATAGGATGCACCAAGACCGTAGTACAGTGAGAAGTAATAACTTTACTTATTTCACTGCACCTGGAGTATCAGGAACATATGATACAGGTGCTGGTGAAAACTCACTAAAAGAGTCAATAAATTCTTGGGATTATCACGCATTCAATGCTTTTGCTACATATCAAGATACATTCAAGGATAGTCATAACCTTACTGTAATGGCTGGTATGAACTATGAGACTCAGTATAGAAAAGATATTAGTACAAAGGTTTATAATCTGCCTAGTACAACTCTTAATGACCTAAGTATGGCAGTGCCAAAATATGATAACAATGGCGTTCAAGTGCAAATTCCAGAGGCTTCTGGTGGACAAAGTGAATATGCTTTATTAGGTTTCTTTGGTCGTATAAACTATGACTATAAAGGGAAATATCTATTTGAGGTTGCTGCTCGTTATGATGGAACTTCTAGATTTGCTAAAGGCCATCGTTGGGGGCTTTTCCCTTCAGCTTCTGCTGGTTGGAGAATTTCACAAGAGCCTTGGTTCGCTCCTGCAAAGAAATATGTAAGTGACCTTAAGCTTCGTGCATCTTTTGGTAGTCTAGGTAACCAACAAGTAGGTTATTATGACTATCTAAGACTAATTTCTATTAACACATTTAATAGTGGGTATTCATTTGGTAGCGGTGCAGCTTCAAAATATTCAACTGTATCAGCACCAAATGCTTCAGACCTTACTTGGGAAACTGCAAATCAGTATAACCTTGGTCTAGATGCTGGTTTCTTCAATGACCGCTTAACATTTACAGGTGAGGGTTATATACGTAATACAGTAGGTATGTTGACAGCAGGTGTAGCACTTCCTGGTATTTATGGTGCATCATCTCCTAAGATGAATGCTGCTGACCTTAGAACAACAGGTTACGAGTTGTCGCTCGGCTGGAGAGATCAAGTAGGACTGTTTGGTAAGCCTTTTGGCTATCATATGAGAGTAACAGTAAGTGATTATAAGACAATTATTACTAAGTACGATAATCCAGAGAAATCTTTTGCTAAAGACTATTATGTAGGACAAGAACTAGGTGAAATTTGGGGATTCAGAGTAGATGGTCTTTTCCAATCGGATCAAGAAGCTCAAGATTATCTTAATGAAGTTGACTTAAGTTATATTAATTCAGGAGCTTATGACCAAAAATGGGCCGCTGGAGACGTTAAGTATCTTGACCTTGACGGTGATGGTAAGATTGGTATTGGAGCGAATACAGTTAATGAACCAGGTGATCGTGAAATCTTAGGAAATGCATTAGCAAGCTTACAATATGGATTTACTGCAGGTTTTGATTTCTATGGATTTGACTTTTCAATCTTCCTACAAGGAACAGGTAATCATTACTGGTATCCACATAATGAATCAATGGTGTTCTGGGGACCATTCTCTCGTCCATATACAACATATCTTCCAAAGAATATGTTAGAGAATTCTTGGTCGCCTGATAATCCAGATGCATATTTTCCACGTCCAATTGCTTACTCAGCATTTAGCTCTAGAGCTCAACTGAATCTAACTAACGATAGATATCTTCAAAATAAGAGATATTTACGTTTGAAGAACTTAACATTTGGTTATACAGTACCGAAGAAGGCAAGTAAAGTAATTGGTATTGAACAAATTAGAGTTTATTTCTCTGGTGAAAACCTTGCTTATAGCTCACCACTTAAGAAAGTTACTAAATACATGGACCCTGAGGCAGCAATCGATCGTAGCGGTCGTTACAACAATGCCTTCTATCCATGGCAGAAGAGTTTCATGTTTGGTGTAGATATTTCATTCTAAAATAATAGGAGACAATGAATATGAAAAAATATATAATTTTACTAATTGCAGCGATTCTTGCCTTCACTTCTTGTGATTTGACAAGATTACCGCTTAATAAGGAAGCTCCTGAGACCTATTTTAGGACAGAAGCTGACTTGGAATTGTTCTCTAACTCATTCTACAACAACTTACTAGATAAGTCAATGTTTAAGAATCAAAGTGATCAATACATTAAAGATGACCTGTCGGCTGTGTTGAAAGGAGGACAAAATAGAATTATTCCTAACTCTGGTGGAGGCTGGAGCTGGGGTGACTTGAGGAAACTCAATACAATGCTTAAATACATTGATAACTGCGAAGATGAAGCAGCTAGGGATAAATATACAGGAGTATGTAAGTTCTTCCGTGCATTTATTTATGCTGAAAAAATTATGTTATTTGGAGATGTACCATATGTTGATGTTGAATTAGGTTCAGCAGACCCACAACTATATGCTCCAAGAGATTCGCGAGAGTATGTAATGACAAAAATTATTGAAGATATAGATGATGCAATTGAAAAACTTCCTGCAACAGCACCTAATCCTTATCGTGTAAATAAATGGACTGCATTAGCACTTAAAGCAAGATTCTGTTTATTTGAAGGTACATTTAGAAAGTACCATGCAGGTGCTGAATATTTACAAACTCTTCCAGCTGACGCAAAAGACTATAAATATTATCTAGATCTTGCAGCAGCTGCTGCTAAGCAGATTATTAATGAAGGGCCATACGCACTTCACTCGACTGGCAAACCAAATCAAGACTATAGAGATTTATTCGCCATGGATAATGCGACTTCGCATAAAGAGTATATCTTAGCAATTGACTTTGATAATAGTATTCCTATTCGTCACTCTGCAACTGGTTATGCTACAATGGCTTCACAAGGGCGTCCAGGCGTTACAAAGAAAATCATTGACAGCTATTTGATGGCAGATGGAACTCGTTTTACTGATAAAGCAGGTTGGGAAACAATGCAATTTAAAGAGCAAGTTGCTGATAGAGATCCACGTCTAGGACAGTCAATTAGACTCCCAGGTTATATTAGACTTGGTGACACTAGAGTTGAATCACCTAGAGTTGCGATGTCTGTAACTGGATATCATACAATTAAATTTGTACAAGATTATAGTACTGGTTCACACCTACAAACTTCAATGTCTTACAACGACCTTCCAATCTTTAGGCTTGGTGAAGTTTATTTGAACTATGCTGAAGCACTTGCTGAGAATGATAAGCTTACTCAGGAAGACTTGAATATCTCTGTGAATAAATTGCGTGATAGAGTTGGTATGCCGAAGTTAGATATGGCAACAGCTAATGCTAATCCTGACCCATATCTTTCAAGTCCTGAATATGGTTATGTTAATGTAACAGGTACAAATAAAGGTGTAATCCTTGAAATTCGCCGTGAAAGAAACATTGAGCTAGCTCAAGAAGGTGAGTTTAGATATTTTGATCTTATGAGATGGAAAGAAGGTAAATGCATTGAACAAGATATGCACGGTCTTTATGTACCTGGCGTAGGTATGTATGATTTATCTGGAGATGGTGTAGCTGATTTAGTTATATGGAAAGATACTAAGCCTGCTGGTATTCCTCCTAGTGCTGATGTTTTCGAGCTAGATAGAGAGATCTTCCTTAGCGATGGCGAAAGTGGATATTTATCACCACATAGAGACATTGTACGTGTATTCGATGAGTCAAGAGACTACTTATATCCAATTCCAATCAATGAAAGATCGCTTAACAATAATCTTACACAGAACCCGAATTGGAATGACGGTTTAAATTTCTAATTTATAAATAAAAAATTCTATGAAACTGTATAAATATACAATTTTAGCTGCTTTAGCACTACTATTAGGTCTTGTTTCTTGTCAGAAAGATGAACTGAAGGAAGCAAAAGCAGTTATGACAAGTTCTAGATACTTAGAATTTGAAGCTCAAAATGCAGCTCCACAAACGTTGAGGGTTGTATCTGATGCGGAGTGGAAGGTAGTTACACCTGATTGGGTAACTGTTACTCCATCGAAAGGTTCTGGCGATATGGAAGTGACTATTGAAGTTGCAGATAACGTTCGTGAGGGAGCCGTAGACGTTCCTCGTAAAGAGACAATTACTTTTGTGGCAGCAACTATGGATGGTTCAGCAATTGTTACAATAGACCAACAAGGTGATAAATTTAGAGATCTTGTGGCAACCACAATTGAAGAATCTCTAGAAAAGCCACTTGAATTCTTCGTTCAGGTTTCAACTTCCCAAGTTGTAGCTTTAACTGAAAAAGGATTTATTGTTTCAGATAATACAGGACTTGCTTATGTTGCACTTCGTGACAATGCAGATCTAGAGACAGATCGTCCAGCATTAGGTGCGAAAATTAGATTCTATGGTTATGTAGGAAAGGTTAATGGTTTAAGTGCAATTGTTGACTGTGAAGAAATTCATGAAGTTGAGGCACCTACTCCAGTTACCTATCCAGAGCCAGAGGATAAAACAGCTGGTTTCGATGCATATACTAGTGTTGGTATAAATTATATTAAGCTCTCAGGGGTGTTGACTGGCAATGAGTTACTAGTTGATGAGGCAACTTCTAAAAAATGTCTACTTTATTCTCCATTAGCAAGCTTAGAAATTGCTAAATATGATTACCATAAAGTTGATGTACTAGCCTATACAATTGGTACAGTTGGTTCTACTACATACATTATCCCAGTATCGTTCGTAGATCATGGTTCAATTCTTAAGGTTTACTTCCAGGATAACTTTGACTGGATTACTGAGAACTGGCCAGATGCAAGTATTGGTGATAGTATGGGTAAAAAGAGTGACGATAGCGCCAGAAATGCTTATACATATGGACCACTTGAGGGTAAATTCCCTACAATATTTGCAGAACTTGGCTATGAGGATTTATTCCCTTCATCTAAGACTATTTATCTACAGTCAACTTATCTGAAGTTTAGTAAAACTAGTAATGTTAATGGTATTAGACTTCCTAAGTTGAATATAGGTGGAACAACTTCGGTTGACCTTGCATTTAAGTGGGGACCACACGTTGGTGGCGGTGGAGCTGATAAAGTTGAAATCGTAGTAGAACTTGAAGGCAATGGCACCGTAGTTGGCGGACAAGGTAACAAGTCTAATCCAATACCTCATGAAGCAGGTGAATGGACATGGCAAGAGGAAGTTATAAGACTAGATGGAATTGATGGTAGTACAAGAATTGTTATAAGACCAGAAGCCTTTACAGGTGAGGTAGATAAAACAAAGACTTACTTCAGATGGTATCTAGATGATATTCTCATTAGCCTTGCAGCAGGTGCTACAGATCCAGGTGAAGGAAGTGGTGAAGAAGAACCAGAAATACCTGATACACCTGCAGAGCCAGTGAGCCTAGCTAAATGGTCTTTTGCTTCAGATAAAGAGATGTTTGAAGATGTTAACTATAGCAAAACTGGAAGATGGTATAAGTCAGATGACTTACAGTCTACAATTACAAATGTTAGAGCTGTTGCTCCTTCTAAACCAGACATGACCTATTATGATGATGAAAAAGAAGGATATACTCGTATCCTATGTTACGGTGTTTCAAAAGATGATTATTGGTTGTTTGAGGTACCTATTAGTAACCAGCCAGCAGGAACTTATACTCTAAAATTCCAACAAGGTTCTTCAGGAACAGGAGCTAAGTTCTTCATTATTGAAGGTTCAATTGATGGTGGTTCTAATTGGATGCCATTCAATACTACGACAACCACAGAGTCTTATAAGACAGATCCTGTAACATCTAAAGATGTAACTTATACCTATGCGTTGTCCTATGAGACTAACCAAGCTAATGAAATTCTTGAAGTTAGTGAATCAGCAACTTTACCAGCAATTCCTGGTGATAATGTACTGATGATTAGGACAAGAGTTTCAGATGATATGAAATTAAATAGAACTGGTGATATGGTCCCTGGCCACGGTGGAACCAACCGTTTAGTTAGACATGCGGAACTAATTTTCCAAGCTAATTAATCTAGAATCTTCAGGTTTAAGATAAAGACTTAAATTTTAGGTGGCAGACTCATCGGGTTTGCCACCTTTTTTATTGTTGTATATCTGGAGAAAATCTTTTAAATTTGTACGATATGGGATTGCTACAAAGATTCGTCAGCAATTATAGTGTTTATTACTTATGCGTTGTTGTAATAGTCTTAAAGTGGAATCTTAGCAACTTTCATATGAACATAAATAAAATATTAAAACCATATATTATGAAAAGAATACTCATTCTAATTACAATTTTAGCCTTGTCTATTGGGCAAGTTTCAGCTAAGAAGGTCAGTGGATCTGTAAAGTCTGGCAAGGAAGCAATTGAAGGAGTCATTGTTACTGACGGGACTTCATTTACTAAGACAAATAAGCAAGGTAAATTTAAATTAAAAATTAAAGATGATGCAGAACACGTGTACATAGTTACTCCAAGTGGTTATGTAGCAGATTACTCATCAGGATTACCTGCTTTTTTCCAAAGAACTGAAGGAGTTAAAAAATTCCACTTTGAACTTCAGAAAACCCAAAATTCTAATGATTATTCAATTGTTGCTATTGGTGATCCACAAACAAAGCACGATAAACACTTTGAGTTAATGGCAGGGGAGCCAATGGCAGATTTAGTAGCAACTACTACTGAACTTTCTAAGAAAATGCCTACTGTAGGGCTTGCATTAGGTGATATCTGTTGGGATGCTTTGTATATTTTAGATAAATTTAAAGAGGAGATTAAGCGTACTGGTATTCCTTTTTATCCTGTTATTGGAAACCATGACCACGACAAAGATGCTCAAGGTGATAAAGCTACTTCTGCAATTTATAGAGAGAAAATGGGACCAGAAAATTATGCGTTTTTCATTGGAAAGGATGTTGTAATAGTTTTGGATAATATTATATATGATACTCAAAAGAAGTACAAAGAAGGTTATTCTACTGAAGTGCTTTCGTGGGTTAGAGGACTTATGAGATTACTTCCTAAGGATTCCAAAATTTATGTAGCTCAACATTCACCACTCTATAGATGGTTTAAGAAGCCTCATAGGATTCTCAATGCAGATAAATTGCTGGGGATTTTTGCTGGTCGCCATGTGACATTTATCTCTGGACATACCCACATTAACAATTACATTGAGTATGACAAAAATATCACAGAGCATAATGTTGCTGGATTCTGTGGAGCTTGGTGGTCAACTTACCATAATAACGATGGTACACCAAGGGGCTACAAGGTGTTTACAATGAGTTCAAATAAGTTAAAATGGTATTATAAATCGGTAGGCGAAGATAAAGACTATCAAATGCAGGTTTATTTACCAGGCCAGACTATGCGCCATCCTAATAGTATCGTTGCAAACATTTGGGATTGGGATCCTGCGTGGAAGGTTGAGTGGTACCAAGATGGTGAATATATGGGTGAGATGGATCAAGTAT
>CAYFTA010000035.1:0-12106 GCA_964346015.1 uncultured Muribaculaceae bacterium
GTGGACAACCTGGTCTAGCAACTGCTGGTGGTAAGAATGTTGAAGGGCTCAAAGATGCTATGGAAAAATTAATTGAATTATCAACTAAATAGATTGAAAAAATTAGACCAATACATATTAAAATCATTTATAGGGCCGTTTTTTGCGATTCTAATAGTGGTTTTATTCATTCTTGTAATGCAATTCTTATGGCTTTACATTGATGAACTTGTAGGAAAGGGTCTAAGTTTCCTTGTCATTCTTGAATTTCTCGGTTGGGGAAGTGCTACCATTCTTCCCTTAGCTCTTCCTTTGGCCACACTTCTTTCTTCAGTAATGACACTTGGTACACTGGGAGAGAATTATGAATTAACAGCAATAAAAGCTGCAGGAATTTCTTTAATGAGGATTCTTGCTCCCCTCATCGTAGTAAACTTTTTTATAGCAATTGCTGCCTTTTTTGTCTCTAATGACTTAATACCCGTTGCCTATAATAAAATTTATACTTTAAGGGACGATATATTGAGGACTAAAGAAGAGATTAACATCCCACGTGGTACCTTCTACGATGGTATTGAGGGTTATATACTCAGGATTGAAGATAAAAACAAAAGAACTGACATGATGTATGATGTGATGGTGTATAATCACACTAAAAATAAAGGTAATCTCAGTCTTACACTTGCAGATTCTGCATTAATGAGTATATCTAAAGACAAGACCCATCTTTCATTCATTCTATTCAATGGCTGTAACTACGAGGAAACCAATACCAGACAATATAGAGATACTACTTATGGTTTACAGCATATTACTTTTCAAAGACAAGAACTTCTAATCCCCCTTGAAAACTATAGCTTTGAAAAATCAGACTCTACTAGATTTAGTGATGAGGCTAAATCAATGAATCTCCAACAACTAAATCACGGCAAAGATAGTATTGGTACGCTTAACTATGATACAAGAAAATATAATACAAACGCTTTCCTGAAAAATGGAAATCTTCGCTATGCTAGTCAACTTGATACTGCTGCCACCCCTGAAATTAGACCGAATTTTCAGTATGAAAATATTGGAGTTTGGAAAACGAATGATGCCAAAAAGTCAGCTCTTCAAAAAGCAAAAACAAGTGCAGATGAAATGTACTCAACTATGAATATGTATGGACGAGAGGTTTACCATCATGTTTATATGCTCAGAAGAATAGATGAGGAAATCTACAAAAAATTTGCTCTAGCAATAGCCTGCTTCCTGTTTTTCTTTATTGGTGCCCCTTTAGGAGCTTTAATTAGAAAAGGTGGTATTGGTACGCCAGCCATCATTTCTGTATTATTCTTTGTTTTCTATTGGGTAATAGATATTTCTGGTGTCAAATTGGCCCGAGATGGTGCTGTTAGCCCTGCAATAGGTATCTTTACCTCTTCTTATGTATTGTTGCCTATTGGTATGTATTTAACTTGGAGGGCAATTAACGATGCTTCCATCATTAGTATGGATAATCTAAAGAATCGCTTCCGTAAAATTAAAGCAAAAACTATGGGAATTTTCAAAAAGACAAAAATTGTATATATGGGTACGCCTGAATTTGCTGTAGCCCCACTCGATGCGCTAATTAATAGTGGACATAATATAGTGGGAGTTGTTACCGTGGCAGACAAGGCTAGTGGTAGGGGGCTTAGAATAACAGAAAGTCCCGTAAAAAAATATGCCCTTGAGCACAATATACCTATACTTCAACCTAAGTCCCTAAAAGACCCTGAGTTCTTAACTCAACTTCAGGCTTGGAATGCAGATCTTTTCGTAGTTGTAGCCTTTAGATTATTGCCTAAGGAAGTTTGGAGCATGCCTAGATTAGGAACATTTAATCTTCACGCAGCCCTTCTACCACAGTATAGAGGCGCAGCCCCTATTAATTGGGCTATTATTAATGGTGAAAAAATGACTGGAGTAACCACATTCATGATAGATGATGGAGTAGACACAGGTCAAATTATGTTTAGAGAACAGTGCAAAATTGAACATGGCGACACTGCAGGTGATCTTCATGATAAATTAATGGAACTTGGCTCTGAGTTAGTTGTTAATACTGCAGATGCAATTATTGAAAATAATGTAGAATCCCGTCTTCAAAAGACATATATTCAAGGTTCAGAAGTCCTAAAACCTGCTCCTAAAATAATTAGAGAGATATGTAAAATCAATTGGAACAAACCAACTCTAG
The DNA here is from genome assembly GCA_964346015.1 of uncultured Muribaculaceae bacterium. Lineage (GTDB taxonomy): Bacteria > Bacteroidota > Bacteroidia > Bacteroidales > UBA932 > Cryptobacteroides. Next base: position 2,201 of record CAYFTA010000035.1, read on the forward strand.
AAGTTTACAATCTCATTAGGGGTTTGAGTCCTTACCCTGCTGCTTATACAGAATTTGTAAAAGATGGTCAGGTTCAGTCTGTAAAAATCTTCATTACAGAAGAGCTAGATACTCAGGCACTCACTAATTTAGGTTATAAAAAGACTATGGAGCCAGGAACTATTTTGTCTGATGAGAAAAGCTATCTTTTAATAACCACTGCTGATGGAGCAATTAAAATTAAAGAACTACAATTAGCAGGTAAGAGAAGAATGGATATAAATAGTTTCCTTGTGGGTTTCCGTGAACCTACTAGTTACAAAATTCAATAGCTATTTAAGTTCGAAAATAATAATTTTCAATTTGTATAAATAACAATGTTTAACATAGGTAAATCTGTTGTCATTATTTGTAATGGTGTCTTTCCCAGAAAAGAATATCCTAGATATCTTATTCAAAAGGCTGATTATATCGCTTGCTGTGATGGTGCTTTTGATATTTACTTAAAAAAGATGGAGTCTATTTTTGGAGGAGAAAGATTACCTGATGTGGTTATTGGAGACATGGATTCTATAAACCCTCGCCTTAAAAAGGAATATGCAGAATTGATGGTTTGTGTGGAGAATCAAGATAATAATGACCAAACAAAGGCTGTTGAATTTGTTATGGAAAATGTCGCAGATATTCGTGAAATTTATATTCTTGGGGCTACTGGTAAAAGAGAAGACCATACCATAGGAAATATTTCACTCCTTATGGAATATATGAATAAATATAAATTAGAAGAAAGGGAAATTAATATTACTATGATTTCAGACTATAGTACCATTATTCCTATTTCTAATAGCATAAGTTTAGATTGTGGTATAGGTAGAAAAATCTCCATTTTCACTCCCGACCCGAGTTTACGCATAAAATCCCAAGGCCTAGTCTGGCCCCTTGATGATGTAATCTTTGATAATTGGTGGAAGGCAAGTTTAAACACCTCCTCAAGTGACAGAATTCATTTAGATTTCAGCCATAAGTCAATAGCTATAGTAATAATGGACTAAGATTATTATTTATAAGCATTTGCAGAAGTTTTACAGAAAATCAAAAAAGAAATTCTATAATTAGCACGAATTTATTAGGAACTTTGCCTATAAATTTATATTTTTGAGAAGAATGTAAATTAAAATAGAATGGCAAAGGATACTTATTTTCCAAATATTGAAGATATAAAAAAAGCTGCTGAAACTCTTTCAGACATCGTAAGACCGACTCCATTTGCTAGAAGTAATCATCTTTCAGGAAACTATGAAGCAGATGTTTTCCTAAAAAGAGAGGATTTACAAATTGTTCGCTCTTATAAAATCCGTGGAGCTTATAATAAAATTAGTTCTATCCCCCCAGAAATATTAAAATACGGAGTAGTTTGCGCAAGTGCAGGAAATCATGCACAAGGCGTTGCTTTTTCTTGTAACAAACTTAAAACAATGGGGTCTATTTACATGCCAAGTACCACACCTAAGCAAAAGATTAATCAGGTAAGGATGTTTGGTAAAGACTTCATAGATATTATTCTTACTGGCGATACTTTTGACGAGGCTAATGCAGCTGCTATTGATTATGCAGAAAAAAGTGGCAAAACTTTTATCCCACCTTTTGATGATGAAAAAATAATTGAAGGACAAGGTACTATTGCTCTTGAAATTGTAGATGCACATCCTGAGCCACTAGACTATGTATTCATACCAATTGGTGGTGGTGGACTTGCTGCTGGAGTGGGTGCAGCACTGAAACAGCTTTCTCCTACTACTAAGGTTATTGGAGTAGAGCCTGCTGGAGCTCCATGTATGAAATATGCAATAGAGAAATGTGAGGTTCAGACACTTGATAAAATTGACAAATTTGTGGATGGTGCTGCTGTTAAAAAAGCAGGTAAACTCACATACGAAATTTGCAAAACTGTACTTGACGATATTATTTGCGTGCCAGAAGGGGCGGTTTGTACATCTATTATTGATCTATATAATAGAAGTGCAATTGTTGTGGAACCTGCAGGTGCTCTATCTGTAGCTGGGCTTAGATTCTATAAAGAGAAAATCAAAGGTAAAAAAGTAGCTTGCATTGTTAGTGGTAGCAATAATGATATCACAAGAATGGAAGAAATCAGGGAAAAATCTTTAATCTATGAGGGTCTAAAGCATTATTTTATAGTAAACTTTCCTCAAAAATCTGGTGCAATTCTAACTTTTATACGTGATGTAATAGGTCCTACAGATGACCTTGTTTATATACAATACATTAAAAAAACTAATAAAGAATTTGGTCCATCACTCATTGGTATAGAAGTAGCTACAACTGAAGATTTTGAAGCATTAATTAGAAGAATGGATGCTCATAACATTGAATATGAGTATATCAACCAAAATAATAAACTTTTTGAAATATTAATTTAATATGAACTGGAATAAACTTACTTTTTCTTACACTAAGACAAACACAATGTTGTGTTGCTATTTTAGAGATGGCAAATGGACACCAGTAGAAAGCCACACTGATGATACTCTAAAAATATCTGCTTTCTCTGGAGCTCTTCACTATGCAATTGAATGTTTTGAAGGGTTAAAAGCTTTTCGTGGAAAAGATGGCAAGGTTAGAATCTTTAGACCTGAGGAAAATGCTAAAAGATTCCAAAGATCTGCAAGATATCTTGGTATGGAAGCTCCTCCTGTGGAGTTATTCGTTGATATGTGTGTTCAGGCTGTAAAAGAGAACATTGAATTTCTACCTCCTTATGAAAGTAAAGCTTCTTTATATCTTCGTCCAACACTTATAGCAGATAAACCTCAACTTGGAGTAAGATCTACCAAAGATTGTATGTTCATGATGTTGTGTTCACCAGTTGGTGCTTATGTGGGCGGAAATCTGCAACCTGTTGATGCAGTTATAGCAAGGAATTATGATAGAGCTGCTCATAATGGAAGTGGTAGTTTTAAGATTGGCGCCAACTATGCTAACTCATTATACTCATTAAGCATTGCTCAACAACAAGGTTATAAAGCAATTCTTTATCTTGACCCATTGACTAAGACTCACATTGATGAGTTCCATGCATGTAACTTCTTTGGTATCAAGGATAATACCTATGTTACTCCTAAGTCAGAATCAGTACTTCCTTCTATTACAAATGCTTCACTAGAAATTGTTGCAAAGCATCTTGGCATGAAGGTAGAAAGAAGAGATGTACCTGTTGAAGAATTAGCTACATTCGAAGAAGCTGGCGAATGCGGTACAGCTGTAGTTATCACTCCTCTTTCACACATTGATGATAAACCTTTCCTTGAATCTGATAAGGTTACTAGATATTCGTTCGTAGAAAATGGCTGTGGCCCTGTTAGCCAACGTCTATATGACTTTATAACAGGTATTCAATTCGGAGAAATAGAAGATCCATTCGATTGGAATGTCTTTGTAGAATAAAAAATCGTAGTGCTAAGTTTGGCTTGGTTCGTCGGAACAAGTTCCGACTTCATCCCTCCCAATAAAAATAAGTGGTTATTCAACCACTTATTTTTATTAGGCCCCTCCCGTTCACAGTGCCACGGGCGGCATGCCATCCAAACTTACACTACGATTTTTTAACCCAAGAAATTCAATCAGGTTAAGCGCGCGGTTATTTAGGGGCGATGCGATATAAGAATGCTGCAATAACTGCATAAATAAAATTCGGTAGCCAAAGCGCAACTGCTGGTGGCAGGGTGTCTGTATATACAAACATTTCACTAAAACGCAAGAAAAGGATGTATGTAAAGGCAAGGGCTATACCCACGCCAATATTTATACCTATACCTGCCCTCGTTTTTCTTGAGGAGAGAGCAACTCCCATTATGGTGAGAATAAAAGCTGAAAACGGAAGAGCAAATCTCTTATGTTTTTCTATTAAAGATAATTTTACGTCGGGATCGCCTCTTAATTTTTGAGTTGCTACATAATCTTTTAACTCATAGTAATTTAAGGTTTCAACCTTATTTTTAAGCTTGACAAAATCATCAACTGTTAAAGCTAAAGTAGTATCAAGCTTTGCTCCAGTACGAATTTTATCACGCACACCGTCATTATAGTCCCTAACCATGTATTTTCTAAAAGTCCATACACCTTTTATGGTATCATATACAGCAGATTCAGCCGATAACTTTTTAACCAGTTTATTTTTCTCAATTGTCTCTAATGTAATCTTATAGGCAGTATTATTCCATGTACTAAAACTCTCCACATAGACAAATTCTCCTGGAGCGAGTTGATAGTGCACATTACGTCCAGCTGACTTTGTCCTATTTTTTAAATACTGTACTTCAAATTCGACTCGCTCTTGATTAGCAGCAGGAATAACAAAAAGGTTCAGAAGCAAAGATAATATTGCAATCAAAGCCGCTGAAAACATATAAGGAACCATGAGGCGATGGAAACTTATACCACAAGAAAGAATTGCAATGATTTCTGTATTAGCTGCTAGTCTAGATGTAAAAAATATTACTGTGATAAAGACAAACAATGGGCTAAACATATTTATAAAATATGGTACAAAGTTTAGATAATAATCCAAAACTATTGCCTTTATAGGTGCTTCTGTTGCAACAAAGTCATCGATTTTTTCGCTAATATCGAAGATAATCACGATACCAATGATTAGCACTAAGGATGCGAAAAAAGTCGTCATGAACTTTCTCGTAATATAAATGTCTAAAATCCTTGGTTTTAAGTCCAATGACTTGTATTTATTTTTAAACTTATCTTTCACTGATATCCTTATTTCAATACTTCTTTCGACAATTTCTTTCAGCTCTCAAATATAGAGTTTTTATTGTTAAAAAATATTATTTGAGATTCTTATAGTCGTGTTGATATACGCTTAACTGTCTTTTCTTTCCAAGCTTTAAAAGTACCTGCATGAATTTGCTTACGAGCCTCTCTTACAAGATCAAGATAAAAAGCTAAATTATGCTGACTTGCAATCTGCCCTGCAAGGATTTCTCCTGAGACGAAAAGATGTCTAACATAGGCCTTACTATAAGTATAATCCACAAAAGAAGAACCTTTAGGGTCTAATGGTGAAAAATCATATGCCCATTTTGCATTTTTCATATTCATAATACCATCCCAAGTAAAAATCATTCCATTTCTACCATTACGAGTTGGCATAACACAATCAAACATATCTACTCCCCTATCAATAGCCTCTAGAATATTTGCAGGAGTACCCACACCCATCAAATAACGTGGTTTGTCATCTGGTAAAATAGGACAAACTACCTCCAACATCTCATACATTGTCTCTGTTGGCTCTCCCACTGCCAGTCCACCAATAGCATAGCCCTCACGATTCATAGAGACAGCATGCTCAACAGCTTGAACCCTCAGGTCTGGATAGACACCGCCCTGAATAATTGGGAAAAGAGTCTGAGAATAGCCATATAGTGGTTCTGTCTCATCAAATCGTTTGCATCCTCTCTCTAGCCAATCCTGAGTTAACTTTAATGACTTTTTAGCGTAGTCGTGAGGTGCATCTCCTGGACAACATTCGTCTAAAGCCATAATAATGTCTGCTCCTATTATTCTTTGTGTATCTACATTGTTCTCAGGAGTAAATAAATGTTTTGAACCATCAATATGGGAACGGAAAGTACAACCCTCGGGCTTAATTTTACGAATTGGACTAAGTGAAAACACTTGAAATCCACCGCTATCAGTAAGCATAGGTCTGTCCCATGATACAAATTGGTGTAGACCTCCTGCTTGTTTTAGAATCTCTAATCCTGGTCTTAAATATAAATGATAAGTATTACCGAGGATGATTTCAGCCCCGATGTCATCTTTTAAGTCTCTATGATAGACCCCTTTAACTGAGCCTACAGTGCCTACAGGCATGAAAATAGGCGTTTCAATCTTACCATGATCGGTGGTAATTATACCACATCTTGCAGATGAATTTGGGTCTTGTGCTATCTTTTCAAATTTCATTGCGTCTCTTTATGAGCGTCAAAGTTAATAAAATTGTAGAAATTTTGTACATTTGCTTGTTTTACAATCGAAACAAAACTATTTAATATATAATTATGGACAAAAATATTAAACTCAGATTAATTCTGATGAACCTTATCCAATGGGCAGTATGGGGAGCATACCTAACTTCCATGGGAACTTATCTAGCTTCAGTAGGACTAGCCTCAAAGATTGGAATTTTCTACGCAATGCAAGGAATTGTTTCCATCTTTATGCCTGCACTTATGGGTATAGTAGCTGATAAATTTATGCCTGCTCAAAGGCTTCTAGGACTTTGCCATGCAATCGCTGGTACTGCAATGATAGCAGCTGCTTATTATGGGATGACCGCAGGAGCTAATGTAAGCTTTGGTGTACTTTTCCCATTATATTCAATTAGCGTTGCCTTCTACATGCCTACAATTGCACTTTCTAATTCGGTGGCATTTAGAATCTTGGAAAACAATGGATATGATACAGTAAAAGATTTCCCACCCATCCGCGTGTTCGGTACAGTTGGTTTCATTGCAGCAATGCTTTTTGTAAACTTTGTAAGTATTGATGGTGTTCAATTCCAAAATTCATATAACCAGTTCTTCGTTTCAGGTGTTTTAGGAATTATTATGTTCTTATACTGCTTTACCCTTCCTAATTTACCTTGTGTACAATCAGCTGAAGAAAAAACATCTTTTGTGGATGTCTTTGGGCTTAAAGCATTTACCCTATTCAAAAACAAGAATATGGCTATTTTCTTCATCTTCTCGATGCTTCTAGGAGTAGCCTTACAAATTACAAATGGCTTTGCAAATCCATTTATTTCACACTTCAAAGAAGTACCTGAATTTGCAAATACTTGGGGCGCAAGAAATGCAAATGCCCTAATTTCTCTATCTCAACTTTCAGAAACCCTATGTATACTCCTAATACCTTTTGCTCTTAAATTCTTTGGTATTAAGAGAGTTATGCTCATAGCAATGTTTGCATGGGTTGCAAGATTTGGTTTCTTTGGGGCAGGTGACACTGGCTCGGGCCTATGGATGCTAATCGTCTCAATGTTGGTATACGGTGTTGCTTTTGACTTCTTCAACATTTCAGGAGCCCTCTACGTAAACCAAAGGACAAGTGCTGGCATTCAAAATAGTGCTCAAGGTCTATTTATGCTTATGACTAATGGAATCGGCGCAACTGTTGGAACCCTCGCAGCACAAGCAGTAGTAAACCACTTCGTCTACAACGCTGCTGAACCAAACTGGAGTGCTGCTTGGTACGTCTTCGCTGCCTACGCCCTCGTCGTTGCAATCCTCTTTATGATTTTCTTCAAAGAACCCGCTGACCCACTTGAAAAAGTTGCGTAATCCCACCATTTTTTTATTTGCATGTAAAGTACAAATAATGTTTGCCTAAAACTCTTAGTGGAATATAGCAGGGACTTAAAGAACTATTATCACAAAAACAAGTTAGAGGCTCTCAGTAATTTCTGAGAGCCTCTAATTATAATATTTGACAAACAAAGGCTATTTAATTGGCTCACAAACAAATTTTGTTACTGCGTCTTCACCCATTGAATCTGGATTAGCATCAAACTTCTCTTTAGTATCATAGAGTTTAACTTCATTTTTAATCCAACCTTGAGTGTCAAGATTTAATGGGTAGTAAGCCTCCTACTGCAATTTTCGCTTTAAGTAATACAATTGGACTTGGTGTATTAAAGGCGATTAGGGAAGCAGAACTTCAAATTCCTAATGATATTTCACTCATTACTTATGATGACAATAAATATATGGATTATTTAGTTCCACCTATAACTCGTATAAGTCAACCTGTAGAAGAGATGGCAAAACTTGCCACAAAACTTTTATTTGAATCCATTGAATCTAAAAAAATACTAAATACTCAAATTCAGCTTGCCCCATCTTTAATTTTGCGCGAATCTGTATTAGACCTTACACTGAATTCGCAGCCACAATAGGTTTGGTTGTAGAAATTCATTTCTTTGATGATTTGGTTTCGACGTTCTTGGAGACCTCCTTTACGCCAGTTGCGATCCCACCATTTGACAGTGGGATAGTGTTCGCATGCCCATAGACCTGCCTCATTAATTTGATCTAAACTTTTCCAACGTGATGAGGCAAGTGTGGTTGTTATAGTATCAAAACCGTGTTCTGATGCATACTGTGCTGCTTTCAATAGTCGGTGTTTAAAACATTTCATACAACGAGCTCCCCTCTCTGGTTCTGATTCTAAACCTCGGATTTCTGAAAGCCACTCTTCATGGTTATAGTCGCCATCTACTATTTCAAGCCCTAGAGCTTCAGCGTATCGAGTACACTCATTTTTCCTGATTTCATATTCTTGCATGGGATAAATATTAGGATTACAATAGTATATAACAGGCTTTATACCCTCTTTCAGCATTGTTTCAATTATAGCAGAAGAGCAGGGAGCACAACAAGTATGGAGGAGAACTTTCATAAATATTTGTTAATCGAAATAAATTTGAACTCTAAGTCTACAAAATTACAAAAAACTAAAATATTTATGAAAATATACCTAGAAATGAGTAACTCTGAATTAAAAATCATAATTACTTATAATAAAATATACCTAAAACTGTGTAGTGATGTGCTGAAAATCTTTACTATCTTTGTGGAATTATGAAACTTTCAGAGCTAAAAACAGGAGAAAAAGGGGTTATCGTTAAGGTTTCTGGCCATGGTGGCTTCCGAAAAAGAATCCGGGAGATGGGTTTTGTCAAAGGAAATACTGTTAGGGTAATTCTAAATGCTCCTTTAAGAGATCCTATTGAATACGAAATAATAGGGTATAAAATATCACTTAGAAGAGAAGAAGCTGATAAGATAGAAGTTATTAGCGAAAGAGAAGCTAAACTCTTATTAAAGCGTGAAGAAGAAAATTGTCCTAAAAAAATTGAGCAAGACTGTTATGATGAAGAAATGCTCGATCTCAGAATGAAGGAGTTGGCAACTCGGAGAAGAAAGGTCATTAAGGTCGCTCTTGTAGGTAATCCAAATTGTGGAAAAACCACATTATTTAATATGGCTTCTGGAAGTCATGAGCACGTTGGTAACTACGGTGGCGTCACAGTGGATGCAAAAGAAAGCAAAATTAATTTCAAAGGATATAAAATCAGGTTAGTAGACTTGCCTGGCACCTATTCTTTATCTGCATATAGTCCTGAAGAACTTTTTGTTAGAAAGCACCTTATTGATGGAATGCCCGATGTTGTCATCAATGTTGTTGATGGCTCAAATCTTCATAGAAATCTCTACCTCACAGCTCAAATCATAGATATGAATTTAAGAGTTGTAATGGCTCTAAATATGTATGATGAACTCCAAGCTAGTGGAGACAAACTAGATATTGGACAGCTCGCTTCATTGCTAGGTATGCCAATTGTCCCTACCATTAGTAAAACAGGCGAAGGAATCGAAGACTTGTTAGATATGGTGATTAAGGTTTATGAAAAAAATGACCCTACACTAGCTAGACATATTCATGTTAATCATGGCCCAGAGATAGAACAAAGTGTTGACAGAATTAGGGATTTACTAAGAAAGAATAAGAGTTTAAGTTATAAATATTCAACTAGATACTTAGCTATTAAATATCTTGAAAATGATAAAGACGTTGAGGCTATAATTGAATCTCTACCAAATCGTGATGAGATAATCTCTGCTCGATTCAAAGAAGAACAAAGAATACAAAGTATTCTAAAATCAAGCATAGAGTCTGCAATCTTAGATGCTAAATATGCCTTTATCAAAGGTGCTCTTGCTGAAACCTACCAAGCAAAAAAAGAAAAAAGGCGTTCTGTTACAGATAAAATCGATGCCATTGTTACTAATAAATGGCTAGCTTTTCCCATTTTTATGCTGATTCTTT
>CAYFTA010000036.1:0-12066 GCA_964346015.1 uncultured Muribaculaceae bacterium
TATTCAGAATCATTAAAGAAATAATCTGGAAATCTTCAAAGTTTCAGGATTTATTTTGCTATAAGATTTGCAAAGTTACCAAATATTGGTAATTTTGTAAAAATTCAAAAAAATGAAAACGACATCAATAGCCATTGGACCTCATTTTGAAAATTTTATAAAAAGGCAAATAGAGGCAGGCAGATATAAAAATGCTAGCGAAGTTATTCGTGCAGGACTTCGTCTTTTGGAAGATGATGAAAGTCAGATTTTAGCATTGAGAGCAGCAATTGAGGAAGGAATGAATAGTGGTATAGTTGAAGATTTTGACCCTGAATCTCATTTAAAATCTCTTAAATCATCTCGTTCAAATGGCTAAACTTTATTACACTAATAAAGCAATAAGCGACCTAAGCTCTATATGGGAGTATACTGTTGAAAATTGGTCTGAACTACAAGCAGATAAGTATTATTCAAAAATAGTGTCTGCTTGTAATAGTCTTTTAGATTCCTCTTTAGTATTACCAAAGAATTATGATAAAGTAAGTCCAGAGCTTTATGGTGTAAAGTCTGGACATCATATAGTATTCTATAAAAAACAAGTTAATGATGATGTTTTAATTGTTCGTATTCTTCATGAAAGAATGGATTTGAAACGTCATCTATAGAGCTTTTTTTAGTTGTTCATCATATCGAATGCGAACTTTGACGCCCGCTTGTTGGAACCAATATCTCGTGACTATTTGTTCTTCAATATATGGAACAATTTCATCTTTCTTTAGGCGAATAACTTGTTCTTTATCCATTTCTATGGCTTTTTCAAGGGCAGCAATCTCATCTTTCATAGCCTCTGTAAGCCCGTCAGCTTCAAGCTCTTTTTTCATTAGGTCGAAGTGGGTCTTAGCCTTGCTTCTATAGTCAAATTCCTTGGTCTTAGCGAAATTGATAAACTCCTCAAAATCGTCATCATTGAAATAAAACTCATCAGGGGGTGCTATACTTTCGTGATTCCTTGCATAATCCATAATATATTCATCCACAACACCACTTAAAACTATAGAATACATTAATCTACTATAAGCAGGTACTTCAATGATTTCATCAGGAGTAATACCACCACCATCTCTCACAATACGACCAGAAGCTGTTTTGAACTCATTTGTAAGCGAATCAGGAATATTTGCTACACCACCATCTTCATCCCTATTATTATAGTTGATTGATTGAACGCATCTGCCACTAGGAGTATAGTATTTTGCAGTAGTAATCTTTAAATGTGCTCCATATGGGAGTGGTCTAATAGATTGGACTAAGCCCTTACCAAAGCTGCGAGTACCTTTAATCACTGCTCTATCCATGTCCTGAAGTGCTCCACTTACGATTTCAGAAGAAGAAGCAGATGCACCATTGATTAAAACAATAATAGGGAGGTCTAAATCTATAGGGTCTGAACTGGTTTTATATTCTCGATAAGAATCAGGATGTTTCCCCCTAGCACTAACTACTAGAGAGCCCTTAGGTACAAATAGGCCTACAATTTTTACAGCCTCTTCCATAAGTCCACCACCATTGCCCCTAAGGTCATAAACAAGTCTCGTCATTCCTTGCTTTTTAAGCTCTAACACCTTGTCTTTCACTTCATTAGCAACACCTTCGGTAAAACCACTTTGAAGAATATATCCTGTTGTATCATCCAACATTCCAGCATAGTCAATGTCAGGAATATGAATACGCTCACGAACAATAGTTATATCAACAGTATCTTTTGTATAGGCCTTTTTTACCTTAAAAACCACTTTTGTTCCTGGTTTTCCTTTCATCCTATCACTACTTTCTTTACTCTCAAGATCTTTTGTGGGCTTACCGTCGATTTCAATTATCTCATCACCACATCTGAGTCCAGCTTTATGAGCAGGGGAGTTCTCATAAGGTTCATTAATAATAACATTCGCACCCACTTTTTTATGAATAATTGCACCAATACCACCATATGTCTTAGATAGCATCATCTGCCAATTTTCATTTTCCTCTTCAGGCATGTAGACAGTATAAGGGTCAAGCGCTTCAAGCATTTCATCAATGCTTTTTCTCATCATTTGCTGAATAGGTAGGGTGTCTACATAACCCATGTTAAGCTCCTTAATTATAGCATGTTGAGTCTCAACCCATTGTCCTAACTTAAAGCTTTTTGACTGAGCTTGTGAATCTATATTGAAAGATAGGGTCAGAAAAACTGACAAAATAAGTGTAAGCTGTTTTTTCATTGTTCAAAATTTGTTACAAAAATACTAAAGTGTTTTGACTTTATGAGAAATTTTGCTGATATTATTATGAATTTGGTAACTTTGCATTCGTTTTATGGGATTTATCACTGAAGATGACTTGTCACAGGTTATTCCATTATCAGATGATATCTTGTTGTAGGACAATTCTGACACCGAGGAAAGTGTAGAGCAAATTCTGTACCCATGGAACAAATAAAATGAATAAGAAAATTTTAAAGTATGAAAATAGTTTTTGCAACAAATAATAAAGGAAAATTGCGTGAAGCACAGGAAATTTTAGGCAAGAAGTTTAAGCTTGTTACTCCAGCTGACTTAGGTATTCTTGAAGACATACCTGAGACAGCAGAAACATTGAAAGGCAATTCTAAGCAAAAGGCAGAATATATTTGGAAAAAATGTAAATGTAATTGCTTTGCTGATGACACAGGGCTTGAAGTGGATGATCTGGGTGGGGCTCCTGGTGTTCATACAGCGAGATATGCAGGAGGAGATAAGGACTTCAATAAAAATATGGACAAGGTGCTTCAAGAACTTTGTATCAAAGAAGCAGAAGTGCAGTTTGCAACATCTACAGGATTAAAAGTAAAAAAAGTAAAAAGAAGAGCCAGATTTAAGAGTGTAATTACATTGATTATTGATGGCAAAACTCATTATTTCGAAGGCACACTAGAAGGTGTAATAGCAAGAGAAAGATCTGGTCAAGGAGGATTTGGTTATGATCCTATTTTCATTGCTGATGAATTCCCTGGCAAAACCTTAGCTGATATATCTGAAAAGGAAAAAAATAAAATTTCTCATAGGGGAAAGGCTTTAAGAGCCATGGCAGAATTTTTAAAAGAAAAACGTGAGGACTAGCAATTAATAATGATATCTAACGGGATTTAATGAAAATCAATGACGATTAATACAGACTTTATAGTTCTTCATATTACTAAATTTGGAGAGAGTTCCGTTGTTGTTCATACTTTGTGTAAGGAATATGGTAGACGTAGTTTTCTTGTGCAAGGCATAGGCAAGAAGAAGATTGCTATGTCTATATTTTTACCATTAAATATTATTGAAGCAGATATTGTAGAGTCTACAAAATCTACTCTATATGTAGCTAAAAACTTAAGTCCAAAATATCACCTGAATGGGATTCGTGACAATATTTATAAGAATTCCATAACTATGTTTGTTTCCGAAGTGCTTTATAGGACTGTAAGAGAAGGTATGGATGAGCCAGGGCTATATGAATGGGCAGAAAAATCCATATTAATGCTCAATGCAATAGAAGCAGATTTTAGTAATTATCATTTAAAATTTTTACTCGAGTTAGCAGGACAATTAGGTTTTCAGCCAAAAGGAGAGGATCTAAAACCTTTTCTAGGCGAGAATTATCAAATAGTTATGGATTTCATGAGACTATCTTTTGCTGATTTTCTTCTAATGCCCATGAACGGAGTTCTAAGAAATAATATTGCAGAAGCAATTCTTCATTATATCGAATACCATTTAGATTATTCTCTAAACATCCAATCGCTTAAAGTCCTTAGGGAACTTTTTACATAGTAATTATTATGGTGCAACAATGAATGCAGGCAAAACTTTACGCTCAAATCCGAAAAGTAAAAAATCGGTGGAGGTATTGCAGCAGGCCTATCCATTAGCACAAGCAAATAGTTTGCGAAAAATTAAAAATGCCTTTGAAGCTAATGTTTCCAATAAATACTCTATAGCGGCAGATGAATACTTAGCACTAAATAGCATTTAAAATACTAAAATTTGGGCAACTTCTGGGCAATTAAAACCAAAAAAGCTCTTTAGGATTTCCTAGAGAGCTTTTTGTGGTACGGAATGGACTGCAAATTACAAGATTTGACCACCAACGAATTCCCTTAGGATGGAAGTAGGTGGTATTGCAGTAATTTCTTCTGGAGATAGTGCTACAATATATTCTAAGAATTTCAATAATCTAGTTGCCTCAGTAAAAGCTTGAGACCTTGGTGGAATACGCCTTAAAAGAGGTTCTGCATAATATTTTAATACAGGAAGCTCAAAAATATGAGCAGAATTAAAGACAGCATCAGCATTTTCCTGGAAAGGAAAAATATTTTTATTTTCTCCCCTTCTAACACTACTCCATCTAAGTATTGTGTCTTCTGGTGAAATTCCTCTCGTGCGATTATCTCTAATCATCCTTCTTAGCATTCTATTGTCAGAAGTTGAGATATTATTATTCTCATCAAGAGAAAGTGATGTTAAAGCAGAAGCATAAACTCTAAATATTTTTGATTTATCTACATCATAAAGCATAGCAGGATTAAGTGCATGAATCCCTTCCATAATCAATATGTCTTTATCCTCTAACTTCATGTAATCTCCGTTGAAATAGCGTTTACCTTCTTGGAAGCTAAATCTTGGCACCTCAATGGTTTTACCTTCTAGGAGTTCATTTAATTGATGGTTGAGGAAGTCAAGATCCATTGCTTCAAGTGCTTCAAAATCATAATTTCCCTCATCATCTTTAGGAGTAAATTCTCTATCTACAAAGTAGTTATCAAGTTCGAGAACTTTAGGATTTAGGCCCAAAATGCGACATTGTATTGCCAATCTTTTTGAAGTAGATGTCTTTCCACTACTCGAAGGACCAGCTATGAATACAATCTTTATTTCCTCACGTTTTGCATAAATCTGGTCTGCTATATATGTATATTTTCTTTCATGAAGTGCTTCTGAGAAATTAATTAATTCTATAACTTCACCACTCATTACAGCATTATTCAAAGTCCCTACTGCATTTACTCCCATTATTCCCAACCAGTTAGAATGCTCTTTTAAAGCTGTAGCTATACGTGACTGACGTTTAACAGGCATAACAGTTTCAGTATAACCTTCGGCTGGATATTGCAAACAGAAACCATCACTAAAAGCAACAATATCAAAAACCTTTAAATAACCAGTAGAGGGCACTAATGGTCCATAAAAGGTATCAGCTTTTCCATCAAGAAAGTAAACGCTAGTTGTATATTTACCAATACTTTGAGTGAGTTTAGCTTTTGCATATTGGTGATTTTTCTCAAAGATTTCAATTGCATCTTCTGTCGCTAATTTAATCTTATGATAAGGCAAATCAGCATTGATGATTTTTTTCATCCTAGCTTTAATCTCTTCAAGCTCTTTATCAGAGACTTGATAAATATTCGGCATCCCATTTTCCAAAGATTTTCTTTCTCGAATTTCGCAGTAATGTCCACTAGGAAGAGCATAGTCAATAATGAGTTGTTTGTCAGGATACATTTCGCTAATCACATTCTGTAACACAAATGATATTGAGCGAACATAAGTCCTTCTCCCATCAGGATCATCATACCCAATGAACTTAATAGTATGAGGAATGTTAGCCTTGAAATCTAATTCCTTAAGTCTATAGTCAACAAGAGCAGCAATTACAGGAATTTCTTTTCCCGTTTTCTCAACAGTCACCGTAGGACAAAGCTCCTCTGACATTTCTTTTAATGTGGTTCCCACGGGAAACTCATAATGTTTCCCATGATTTTCACAATATATTCTAATTGTATTTCCTTTTTTCATGTTTCTATATCGTTTTACCTGATAATTTTTCCAGTTCTATTCTTATTTTTCTAGTCACGACTCCCATGTAACACGGTTTCCATTGGAGTCGCGCACACCCACATCCATCCACATCCAAATCTACTCAAGCACTTCACGTAGAAATGGACCTGTCACAGAATTGGGATTACTTGCTAATTCTTCAGGAGTCCCCTCAGCAATTATTAAGCCCCCACTTTTACCTCCTTCTGGTCCCATGTCAAAGAGGTAATCTACAGATTTGAGTACATCGAGATTGTGTTCAATGACTATTACTGTATTTCCTTGCTCCACAAGTTGTTGAAGAACATTCAATAACACAGCAATATCACATTGATGAAGACCTGTAGTGGGCTCATCCAAAATATATAGAGTATTTCCAGTGCTCCTACGAGCCAACTCAGTAGCAAGTTTCATCCTCTGGCTTTCTCCACCAGAAAGAGTTACAGCCGATTGTCCCAAACGAACATAACCTAGCCCTACATCCACTAGTGCCTTAAGCTTTTGTGCAATATTTGGGATATTCTCAAAGAACTCATAGGCCTCACTAATGGACATCTCCAAAACATCATTAATGTTCTTGCCCTTGTATTTAACAGCAAGAGTATCATCCTTATACCTTCTTCCCCTACATTCAGGACAAATAACATTTACAGAAGGAAGGAAGTTCATTTCAATCACCTTAATACCAGCTCCCTTACATTCCTCGCAGCGACCTCCAGGCACATTAAATGAAAAGCGTCCAGCTTTAAATCCTCTTACTTTAGCATCTGGAGTCTCTTCAAAAAGATTACGAATATTTGTGAAAACACCAGTAAAAGTTGCTGGATTACTTCGTGGAGTTCGGCCTATAGGGCTTTGATCTATTTCAATAATTTTATCAATATTCTCAATTCCAATAATTTCTGAATAGGGAAGTGGTTGAAGCTTAGCATTGTAAAATTTATTCTTTAAAACAGGCATTAGAGTCTCGTTTATTAAAGAAGATTTACCACTTCCACTTACTCCACTTATGCCTATAAACATACCAAGAGGAAATTCCACATCTATATTTTTTAGATTATTACCTCTAGCTCCCTTTATTGTTAATGAAGTGCCATTTCCTAGTCGTCTTCTAGGAGGTACCTCAATAACTCTTTTCCCTGTAAGGTAATCCAAAGTCAAACTTTTCTCTAAAATCTTGCTTCTGTCTATAAAACCATCATCAATCGAATTATCATCAATAAGACCTTTGTCAATAGAACTTTCTTTTATAGAGTCTTTATCAGTTGAACCATTAATGATAGGTCCGTTGTAGCATATTTTCCCTCCTTTTTCTCCAGCGCCAGGTCCTACATCCACCAACCAATCAGCGGCAAGCATGGTTTCTGTATCATGCTCTACCACCATTACCGAATTGCCCTCGTCCCTTAACCTCTTCAAAGAAGCAATGAGTTTTCTATTGTCTTTTTGATGAAGCCCAATGCTAGGTTCATCTAAAATATATAGAACATTTACTAGTTTTGAACCAATTTGAGTTGCTAGCCTGATTCTTTGGCTTTCACCACCAGAAAGAGAAGCAGTAGCCCTATCTAGAGAAAGATATTCTAAGCCCACATCCAAGAGAAAAGAGACTCTATCATTTAATTCTTTCAAAATATCTCTAGCGATGAGACTTTCTCTTTTATTGAGCTTGCTGTCAAGAGTCTCTAGCCATTCTTTTAGTTGAGTAATCTCCATGGCAGCTACTTCAGAGATAGTTTTATTGTCGATTTTGAAATAAGTTGTCTCCTTATTCAATCTTGTGCCATTGCAAACTGGGCAGACAATTTTATCATTAACATCAGATGCTACCCCATCAAAAGAAATCATTTCAGAGCTTGTACCTTCTCCCACTCTGAATAACTCATCTGAACCATATATAATCAGGTCAATAACTTCTTCTGGGATATCCTCTATTGGTTCATATAATGAAACATCATATTTCCTTGCAATAGATCTAATTATATCGAACTTTTTAGTTTCTCTAACCTTACCAAGAGGAATAATTCCACCATCCGCAATCGATATGGTCCTATCAGGAATAATACTGTTTATATTTATATCAGCAACTTGGCCAAGACCTTTACAGTGTTGACAATAGCCCTGAGGAGAGTTAAATGAAAAGGAATGTGGAGCAGGTATTGGTAACGACAGACCAGTATCAGGGCAGACTAAATGTTTTGAATAATGACTAATTTCATTGGTTTCGAGATCTACAACTGCTAGTGAACCCTTACCCTGATTTAAAGCAATTACTACAGAGTCTTTAATCCTCTTTGTGTCCTTATCTGAAGGTTTAAGTCTATCAACGACTAATTCAATAAAATGTGTCTTATATCTGTCAAGAGCTGTGATTTCTGCTAGTTCTTCAATCTCTCCGTTAATCCTCACTTGAGTATACCCCCTCTTCCTAAGCTGTTCAAATAGCTCTTTATAATGTCCCTTTCTACCTCGAACAAGTGGAGCTAGTAAATAACATTTTTTGCCCTCATAGTTCTTCATTATAAGTGAAACAATTTGCTCATCAGTGTATCTAATCATTTCTTTTCCTGTGCTAGGCGAATATGCTGTAGATGCCCTAGCATAAAGGAGTCTTAGAAAATCATAAATTTCTGTAATTGTTCCTATGGTAGAACGGGGATTATTTCCAGTAGTTTTTTGCTCAATAGCTATAATGGGACTTAGACCAGTAATGGATTCAACCTCAGGCTTTTCCAATATGCCCATGAAGTATTTAGCATAAGTGGAAAGAGTATCCATATAGCGTCTCTGTCCTTCAGCGTAGATTGTATCAAAAGCAAGTGATGATTTACCACTACCACTAGGGCCTGTTATCACCACAAATTTATTCCTCGGAATCGAAAGACTTACATCTTTTAAATTGTGAACTTTCGCTCCGACTATTTCTATATTTTTATTCATTTAGTTTTCATACGGTTCATTAAACGGCGCGAGGAAAGGGTTTGTGGCCCTTTCCTTGGCAATACTACTGCAAGGTCCATGCCCTGGAATTACCTTAATATCTCCGTCTAGAACCATTAATTTTTCTATAATACTATTCATAAGAGCATCATAATCTCCCCATTGATTATCTGTTCTTCCAATGGAACCTGCAAATAAGGTATCTCCACTAATCAATATTTTATTATCTCTTTCTAACCAACAAGTACCCCCAGGAGTATGCCCAGGTGTGTGTATAGCTTCAAACTTCATCTTTCCTATAACCACAATATCACCGTCTTGAGCATCTTTGGTTTCCTTAGGAAGCTCTGGAGTATTCAGGCCAAAAGCTTTACAAAAGAACTTATTGTTTTCTAGTATAACCTTATCGGCAGGATTCATATAAATGGGAACATCAAATTCTTCTTGACTTTCCTTAAGTCCGTAAATATGGTCAAAATGTGCATGCGTAAGAAAAATTCCTTTAACATTTAAATTTCTCGATTTTATAAAAGAAAAGAAACCTGTTTTTTCTTCTAAACTATTGAACCCAGGGTCGAATATTGCACAATTTTGTTCGTCATCCCAGATGACCGTACACCTCTGTTCGAAGGCATTAAATAAAAAATAGTAAATTGAAATCATTCAAAAATTCCTTTAATATTACAAAAATACAAAAAGAGTTATTACTTTTGTTAATTATGGCTTGTGAATATAACTAAAAAAAACATATAATATGCATATAGCAATAGCGGGAAATATCGGAAGCGGAAAAACAACGTTAACTAAAATGTTGGCCGCACATTACAATTGGACGCCCAAATTTGAGTCGGTAGATTATAATCCATATCTTTCAGACTTCTATGAGAATATGGAAAGATGGTCATTTAACCTTCAAATTTACTTCCTTAACAAAAGATTCAAAGATGTTGTAGACATTTCTAAATCAGAAGAAACAATTATTCAGGACAGAACAATTTATGAAGATGCAAGGATTTTTGCGCCGAATCTTCATGGTATGGGTCTAATGAGTACACGAGACTTTGAAAATTATACAGACCTTTTTGACCTGATGATGTCCTTGGTTAATCCACCGGATCTTCTTATTTACCTTCGTTCATCAATTCCAAATCTTATTGCACAAATTCAAAAACGTGGTCGCGAATATGAAAAAAGTATTCGTATAGACTATATTACTGGACTAAATGAAAGATATGAGACTTGGATTAATGACTATAAACATAAACTTTTAATTTTAGACGTAGACAGGCTTAAATTTGAGAACCGTCCAGAAGATTTTCAAGAAGTAATAGATAAGATAGATGCCGAATTATTCGGTCTATTCAGATAACAAGAATATTTTAATTATGGCAAAAAAATTAACACTTATTGACTTTGTTGAAAAACATGTCGATAGATTTCCTAACAATACATTCCTTTGGGAAAAAGTTGGTGATGAGTGGACACAAACTACTTATACACAAACTAAAAAAGAAGCTTATAGAGTAGGAGCTGGTCTTATGGCTATAGGCTTTGAAAAAGGGGAAAAAGTAGCTTATTTATCAGAAGGTAGAAACCTTTGGGTGATTGGTGAAATTGGTGTTCTTTATGCTGGAGGCGTGAGTGTACCATTGTCTGTTAAGTTAGAAGAAGCAAATGATTTATTATTTAGAGTAAAACATTCGGATTCAACTTATGTGTTTACCTCAGAATCTCAGTTACCAAAGATAAGAGCAATTCTACCTGACACTCCTTTAATCAAGAAAGTCATTGTTTTTGATAAAATTAAGGATTTTAGAGAAAATGAGATGTACATAGGCGACTTGATGGAGTTAGGTGACAAGTATCTCGCTAAAAATGAGAAACTTTTCAAGGAAAGAGCTAAGTCAGTTGGACCAGACGATTATGCTAACATTAGCTACACCTCTGGAACAACAGCAGACCCAAAGGGTATTTTACTAACTCACAGGAACTATACAGCTAATGTGGAGCAATCACACTCAGTTATTAGTTGTGTTGAGAGCGATAGAATGCTTATTATTCTTCCTCTTGACCACTGTTTTGCTCACGTTGCGGGCTTCTACACTTTGATGTCTTATGGTGCTTCATTTGCGACAGTACCAGGAAATAGCCTTAGAAATATTCCTTCTACAATCCAAGAAATTAAGCCAACATTAATGCTTTCAGTTCCTTCTTTGGCAAAGAGCTTTAAGAAGAGTATTGATGGAGCTATAGCTAAGAAGAGTGGCTTAGTACAATGGCTATACAAGACAGCATTGAATAATGCTATTAAGTATAATAAAGAAGGCTATAACAAGGGTACAGGCGGAACTTTCTGGAGAAAACCATTAGTCGCTTTATTTGATAAACTTGTTTTCAAGAGTGTGCGTAAGGCTCTAGGTGGCGAAATGAGATTCTTTGTAGGTGGTGGAGCACTTCTTGATATTGACTTGCAGAGATATTATTATGCAATCGGTATTCCTATGTTCCAAGGCTATGGTCTTTCAGAGGCTACTCCTATTATCTCGGCCAACTCACTGGAAGGTCACATCTTAGGCTCTTCAGGCCGCGTTGTTAAACCAATGGAAATTAAGATTATAAATGACGAAGGTAAAGAACAGCCATATGGTGGTCTTGGAGAGATTTGTATCAAGGGTGAAAACGTGATGGCTGGTTATTGGAAAAATCCTAAATCAACAGCAGAAACAGTTGTAGATGGTTGGCTTCACACAGGTGATATGGGTTATATGAGAGATGCTGAATACTTATATGTTGTAGGTCGTTTCAAATCACTTCTCATTGCTTCTGATGGTGAAAAATATAGCCCAGAGTTGATTGAGGAGTCGATTGCAGAGAACTCACAATATATCAGTAACCTAGTTCTTTATAACAACCAGAATCCTTATACCATTGCTTTCATTGTGCCTAATGTGGATGCTCTAAAGGCATATGTTACAGCGAAGAAGCCAAGCCTAGATTTAGAATCCCAGGAAGCTAAAGAATTGATGCTGAATAAGATTCAGGCAGAAATAGATTCTTATCGTAAGGGTGGTGCAAATTATGGTGCATTCCCAGAAAGATGGTTGCCAGCAGCTCTTTGTGTGCTTCCAGAACCATTTACTGAGAAAAACCGTATGATGAATAGTTCATTGAAGGTTGTTCGTCGTGTTGTTGAAGAGGTTTATGCAGATCGTATGGAATATGCATACACACCAGAGGGAAAGAATGTAGTAAACGAAATGAACCTTAA
>CAYFTA010000037.1:0-11755 GCA_964346015.1 uncultured Muribaculaceae bacterium
TATAAAAATTTTACATTCTATATAAATGGTAATAACCTTACAAATACCACCCACGTGGACTATGGGAATATTCCGCAACCAGGTTTTTGGCTAACAGGTGGAATCTCATACAATGTGCATCATAGTTTATAAGTTTCTTACAAAATAAAAATGGTAAGTCTTTTATAACCTACCATCTTTTGAAATTTATAATTATAAATTATTATACTTTATTGAGCTTCTTAGTTGCTTCAACATCAATAGCTTCTGCTAGGACTGATATTGGGTGTTTAACAGTAACGCCTGTTGACATTTCGATTTGCCATTTACAGGTTTCACAATCGCAAGCCACAAAACTCGGAGCTTCTTTTAGAATTTGATTAAAAAGAGGTTCTCCAATAGCTTGAGAGGTTTTATAGTTTTCCTTTTTGAAGCCATAAGTACCAGCAATACCACAGCAATTCCTATCAAGAATCTTAAACTCAACACCAGGAATCATTTTGATTAGTTCAGTTGAGAATATGCTCCAACCAAGTTTTTCCATATGACAAGGTGTGTGATAAACAACCTTAGCCTTGTAATCTTTCTTTAAGGCAAGTTTTACTTTTCCTGTGTTTACTAATCTGTAAATGAATCTAGTTGCTAATTCAACGTTATCACGAACTTCAGAATTGTCTAGACCTAGAAGATGTGGATATTCATCTCTAATAGTAAAGATACAGGTTGAAGAAGTACCAATTACTGGCATGTTTTTTTCTACAACAGACTTAGTTATAATCTTTATATTATGGCGAGCATTTCTTTTTGCTTGATTTATAAGACCATTAGAAATCAAAGCTACTCCACAGCATTTTTCTTTATCAAGAAGATGAACACCGTAGCCAATGGCGTTCATTACAGTTATTAGGTCTCTACCAAATTCTGGATGGTTATAATTAGCTGAACATCCATGAAAATAACTAATGTGATTCTTATAGGATGCCTGCTCAGCTGCAACGTTCTTCTTATACCAGCTTTCAAAAGTTTTAGATGTATATTTTGGAAAAGTTCTATGATGGTCTACTCCAAGTACACCATCCATAACTAGTTTAACTGGTTTTAATCCTAGTGTAGTATTGACAATAGGAGCCATTTTAGTTGCAACTGTACCCATAAGGTCGGTATTTGCAAGAATTACATCTCTAAGTTTAGGTAGGGATTGATTGTGTTTAATTCTTGCAGCTTGAATAATGTCACCAATCTTTACACCCGAAGGACAAGCCACTTCACATATCTTGCAGTTAAGACAATATTTCAAAGTGTCATCAAAAAATGAAACTTTCTTGAGTCGCAATCTTTCACCATCGGGACCAGCATGTTTTGGTCCTGGGAAATTAGGATTTACAGGAACTACTGGGCAATAAACAGTACAAATAGTACATTTAATACATTGTTCGAAATTATTCTCACTTATATTTTTTTCTTGCATTTTCATATCTCCTATTTTTTCAAAATGTTGTCTGCCGCAGCCATTGCTGAAATAATAGTTACACCACCACCACAACGTTCGTAGAGAGGATTGTGTCCCGAAAGAACACCACCGATTACATATAAATTGTCAACTTCCTTTTCCTTATAAATTGCTTTCATATTAGGGCTAAAAGCGACTCCGATTGACATATAGTTTTGTTTATCCCAGAAGTTTCTATTAAACCAGTTTTCTCGCCCTTCAGGTGCTACAACATCTAAATTGAATATTGGTTCATAGACGTTATTTGGAGTAGCTACAAGTCCCTTACTAAAGAAACTCCCAGTAGCTAGAACAAAGTTTTCAGCACGTAGTTTAATGTCTCCAAAATTAACTGTGCCAATGCTAAGAATCTTACCACTTTCATCCCTTTCAACAGAGTTAACCGTATCTCCCAAGAAAAAATGACCTCCTGCTTGTGTAAAGGCCGAAGTAAGTGTCATTTGTGTTCTAATCCCAGGTACAGAAGGTGGCATGGTAGCTATGAAAATAGTCTTTGTACCAATGATTTCTTTAACTTTTTCTATTACATATTTATCTTTTAAACCAAAGACTGCGGGCATTACGACTACATCTTCATCTTTGATAAGTTTTTTAACTTTTTTTGCAGCAGCTTTCCATACTTCTTCTCTATCCATAACTCTCGCTATGTTAGCAGCACGCATCTCGCTAGGGTTTTTTCGTAGACTTTCCATCTCTTCAAGATTTATCAATTCTACACGAGATGAAGTACCTTGTTTTTCAAAAGCATCTGCTAAAAAGGCAGTATTAAAGTCTAAGAATCCTAAAATGTTTACAATTAGAGCCTTGTTGCCGATTTTACTGTCCTTTGACTCCACTGTGTCGAAATCAGAAAATGTTAACCAAGCAGGCTTTCTATCTCCACTAGGAGTAATCCTATAAGAATTTTTCTTATGAGAACCAGCAAGTGATACTCCTATTTCGTTAAAGAAATCCTTTGTTAATTCGGCGTAATGAATAGTTTTTTCTTCTCCAATAACTTTATATGGATGTTCAGCAGGAAGTGATTTTATGGCATCTAAAGGAAGGTCAACATCTTCACCCTTTGCGTTCCTGCCAAGAAGCTCAAATGAACCAGACCAGAAATGTAATGCACTATGACCAGAAGATACGATTGCACATTTTTTCCCAGCCTTTTGAAGTTTAATACCAGCTGTTAAACCAGCTAAACCCCCACCAATTATTACTACATCAAATTTCATAGCCTATTCTTCTTTTGTATTTCCTTCCAAACCGCAGACACCTGCATATACCCATTGTGTAAATTCATTCTCCCTTAATGTATCTCCCCAGCATATAGGGTACACACCTTTCCACCTCTCATTAAGGAAATTTTTTAGATCATTTTTAGTTTTCTTAGCAGCTTTATTCTTTTCCACTAAAAGACCAGCAGCTCTACAAGCACATAGTTCGCCTTGACAAGTTCCCATACCTACACGTGTTCTACGCCTTAAGTCCACTAGATTATGCACACCAAGCTCGTCAATAGCATATTTAACCTCTCCAACGCTTACTTCCTCACATTCACAAACCAATGACTTATTATAATTATCATCTAAAGTCTCTTTTTTAATGAGGTCACCGTGTCTATCTACAAATGATCTTTGGCTAGCTGTAGGCTTTTTCCAGATTTTTGTGGAGATTTCTTCTTGTTTTTCTGTGCTAGAACCAGGAAGTGGAACGATTGCTGTGTCACATTTTTTAGTATTGCCAAGCTTTTTGCCTACAAGATCAGTAGCCCATTCAGCCATTAAACGATAAGTCATAAGTTTACCACCAGTAATTGTAATGAAACCTTTAACTCCATCTCTAGTTTCATGGTCAAGTAGTACAATACCACGACTAATATTTCTTCCACTAGGATCATCATCACTTGCAACAAGAGGACGAACGCCAGCATAAGCTCTAAGAATTCGAGTGCTAGCTAGGCTAGGGGCAAGTTTTTCTCCTTCTGCTAATAATAAATCCACTTCATCTGGAGTTACATGCATTTTATCAATCTCGTCAAATGGAATTTTAGTTGAAGTAGTACCAATTAAGCAAATAGTATCACCGGGTACTAGAATATCTGCATTGGCAGGCTTTCTACATCTGTTTAGCACGACATTATTTACTCTGTGACCGAAGATAAGTAAAGAACCTTTTGAAGGCATCATATTAATCTTTATACCTGCAAGTTCTGCAACAAGAGCTCCCCATATACCCGCAGCATTTACAGTCACCTTAGAATAGTACTTTTCTTTTTGTTTAGTGATTTTATTATAGATTTCAACACCAACTATTGTGTCTCTATCTCTTAGTAGTTCTATGACCTCAGCATAGATAAGAACTTTTGCACCATGAAGTTTTGCATCTATTATATTTGCAGATGTTAAACGGAAAGGATCAACTGCACCATCCGGAACAGTAACAGCTCCTATTATACTAGGATTTGCCGAAGGTTCAAGAATTAATGCCTCTTTTGGGTCTATAATTTCAGCACCTATCCCTGACTTTTTACAAGCATCTACGAACTTAGCTTGATATTCTAAGTCGTCTTCAGGTAAAGTAAGGAATAGTCCATTTGTTTCTTCTACGCAGTGACGAGCGATTTTACGAAGAATCATATTCTCCTGTATACACTCTACTGCTGATTCATGGTCAGTTACTGCATAGCGAGCTCCACTATGTAGTAATCCGTGGTTACGTCCAGTAGCTCCTGTAGAGATATCGCTACGCTCAACAAGAAGAACTTTTAAACCCCTTCTTGCGCAATCTCTCGCAGTTCCTGCTCCTGTAACTCCACCTCCAATAATAATAACGTCGAATTCGTTCTGTGGTGTAGATTTCATAGAAAAAAATATACTTATCTTCTTAATAACGCAAAGATAAGTATAATTTCGATTCGAAAGATAAAAAACCCTAAAAAGTTTTTGTTCTTTTTTGATTACTTCTATTTGGTTTCGTTTCGAAACGAATCAACGTGTCTAGCTTTCTTTTCTTCGTATAGATCTTCGAAGGTTATAAAGATACAACTTTCTTCAGCATTGTTAAAGTTGTAATTAATTCCACCACCAAACATTTTCATGCTAGGAGAAAGGTTCATATAAGAATTTACAAGAGGTGGGATATTTTCTCCAAGTCTTCTAACTTCAGCATTTAGAAGTTTATAATCATCCTTGAAAGTCTTTTCATAAAGAATTGCATCCATTTCTGCCTTATCTCTTTCTATTACAAGTGGTTCCATAGGTCTAACAAGTCCTTCCTTGTCGCCGAAATGCTTACAAAGGAAATGTTGAATAATATCTCTTGCTTCTCTATTAAATTCTGGATACATTGTTACTTTTCCAAAAAAGTACTTCATATCAGGATTTTTTATCATGACAACAGCAAGCCCATCGAATAGATTATCAAGTGCGAATAGTGCCTTAACACCAGCTTGAACTCTTTGATAAGGAGGAGAAATAAAGGATCTGCCCAACTCAACTGTATATGGAAGATATTCCTTTACAAATTTTTCTGAAAAATGAAACATTTCTGCAGTAGCAAGAATTGGTTGGTTATTTTTATCTAGTTTTATATCTCTTCCAAGTATAAATCTATAGCCACCAATAATTGACTCTGCTTCAGCATCCCAAACAATTAATTGAGAATATGGCACCTCCATTGTGTCATAAAAGTCAATATCGCAATCTAAACCACTTCCACCACCAGCTTCTCTAAAAGTTTCTTCACGTAATCTTCCAATCTCTCTCATAACATTAGGAGCATTGTGATGATTTACGATGTATATTTCATTGTTTGCTTTATTTGTATCTCTAACTTTTTTATCAGGCGTAAGTTCCGCCTTAAGTAGCTCTTTGTCAATAGGTTCAATAATAGGTGTCATAATTTTTATTTTAACTCATAAACTTTGTTTCTAACAAAATCAGCCCACTGTAAAGGTGATTTGCTAGAGTCAAAATATTCATAAGAAATAGGTTGTCCAAATATTACTTTATAAGTTTTTCCTTGGCTCTTGTACATTTCATCCGGGAGTAAGAGCATTGATATATTAAATTTTATTTTAAAGAATTTTCTAATTTTATCTACTCTATAAAACCTTTTAGAATTTTGTGCGATAAAATGTACTGGGATAATATTTCTTTTACTATTTATACTTTTTTGAATAAATGTTTTACTCCAAGGTAAATCTTGAATTTTCCCTTTTATAAGCCTTGAAACAAGACCAGCAGGGAACATTACAATTTGATTATCAGATTGATATACTTCATCTACTAGTTTTGGAAGATTTCTTGCTTGTCCCCCAATCTTATTTATAGGAATACATAAAGGTGCTAAACCTTTTAAATTCATAAGAAAATCATTGACTAGTACTCTAACTTTTCCATCAAACTCTCTACCTACAAGCCAAGCAAGAGTAACACCATCAATAGCACCAAGTGGATGATTGGATGCAAATGTTAACCTTTCACCTTTTGGAATATTTTCAAGTCCCTCTACTTCAATTTTTACGTTTAGATAATCAAGTGTCTTTTCACAAAACTCAACTCCAACGTATCCCTCTTTTAAGAAATTATTCACGAAATCTTGATGAATAAATTTCTTCATAAAGTTTATAAAGAACTGAGGCACCTTTTCTCCAAAACGAGAACGTACAATCTGGTCTAAATCAATGATTTGTGGCGACATTTTTTGTGTTGATGATTTCATAAAATTTTAATAATTTCAACTTACAAAAATAGTTTAAAAAAAGGATGTAACCAAATGTTACATCCTAAAGTGAAGGTGGGACCATAAGCCGGATTCTGTTTTATCCTGTCATTTATCTTAGCAACCTACCCCCTGAAATCGCTTTTGCATGGGAACGAGCAATTCCCTTATTCCAGTATACATGGTCTTGCAGGTCTCGGCGCCGTCTTCTAATTGTGTCGCCACAACTAGTCGTGAGCTCTTACCTCACAGTTTCACCCTTACCAATTGGCGGTTTAATTTCTGTTACGGCTCGCAAAAGATTACTCCCTTCTGTGCTTTCCACAGCAAGATGCTCTATCCTGTCCGGACTTTCCTCTGGATTGCTCCAGCGACAGGTCGTCACACCTATTTCTAAAATCTTATTTTTTATATCCTGCCTTACGCTCTAGTTTGTCGTTTTGGCAAATAATTGTTTGAACTTGTTTTTCTAGGGCTGGTGTCATATCAACACAGTGTTTATAGCATTGCATTGATTTCGTATACATTCTTCCAACACAGAAATTCACATGGTCACATCCACTGCAGTGATTTTTATCAGCTTTAATCTTATTTACAAAATCTGTATCTTCAAGTACGGCCCTCGCTATTTGTAGCATAGGGAAACCATTTTCCATAACTGTATCAGCACTTTCTCTGTCTACGACACCACCAACATAAATAAATGGAAAATCTGGCATGGCCTTTCTAAACTTAAGTGAGTCTTCTAAAAAGTATAACTTCTTAAATGGAACTTGGGGAGCTACTAGTTTTCCTGCAAGTATAACACCTAGCTTGAGCCACCATTGAGACATTGGTAAATAATGGGCTAAAGGTTTAGAAGGAAATTGTCCTCTCATCACATACATAGGGTGTCTGCTGACAAAACCACCAGAAAGTACTATAGAATCAGCTCCAAGTCTTTCAAGTTCTTTAGCTACTTCGATTAACTCATCTACTTCTTGTCCACCTTTGAAACCATCCCTAGTGTTTAACTTTACGAATATAGCAACTTTCCCTTTTCCTGCTTTTACAACTTCCTCCATGCACATCTGCATAAACCTCATTCTGTTTTTAAGGTTCCCCCCAAACTCGTCTCTTCTCTTATTAGTGTAAGGAGAAAGGAATTGAGAAATAAGATAACCATGTCCAGCATGAATCTCAACTGCATCAAAGCCTGATTCTATAGCTAATCTAACAGCGTTCCCATAGGCTTTTACTACTTCATCTATTTGTTTCCGATTCATTTTTTGAACGAAGGTAGGAGAGTAGAGATTAAAGCCACGACTAGCTCCATATGGCATACAGCCACAAATATTTCTATGTGACATGTTTCCACAATGCCCTAGCTGTATAGATGCTTTAGCGCCTTCTGCGTGGATGGCATCTGTGAGTTCTTTAAGTTCTGGGACTATTTCTTTGCACATCAATAATTGATTTTCAAAAGATAGTCCACTCTGGCAAACGGCAGCATAAGCAACAGTTGTCATACCAATACCTCCCCTCGCAACTGCTGTGTGATAATCAAAGAGTTCCTTTGATGGTCTATGTCCTGGACACATGGATTCAAATGCAGCAGATCTTATTGTCCTATTGCGTAGCTCAAGAGGCCCTATTTTATAGGGAGTAAATAATTTATCCATATAATATTTATCTATATAATATTCTTACCAAAGAAACGGGAATATATGCTTCTTGTTTAACGACTTATATTCCTCACCGAATTCTTCCTCATACTTTTCAGTAAGTGGCTTTGCACGTGGGAATAGATTTGCAAATGTCCATATTGCAAATAGGAAGCCTGCTGGTGACCAAGTCAAAATAGCATAACCTATCCATTCAGTAATTTCACCAAAATAGTTGGCGGAGGTTACATATTTGTACATGCCTTTTTTAGGAATGTAATGCTTATTATCTCCAGGTTGCCTTAAATTACGAATTACATAATCTGAATGGAGATTTATAATCATACCAGCAATAAAGAGTATTATACCAATAATGAATTGTGGAGTTGTAAACCATTCTCTTGTATACATCCCTGCTGGTGCTTCTTTGTATAACCACCCTGCAATTAGATAAACATTTACCATGTTAAAAACAGAGCCCATAAGCATGATTGAGATAGGCATTTTGCTTTTGCCTCTCATCAGAAGAGGGAAGATAAATGATCTTTGGAAGTAATGTAAAAGGAACAAGCCTGCAAAAACTCCTAGTACAAGCTTATCATTACCAGTATCAATCCCTTTAGAATAAAAATCTAATGTAAAGTATGCCATTATAAGGAAGGCAGGGCATTCCATTAGCATCCAAGCTAATTTATTATTTATTTTTGGCCCCCAATTTCCATTAGATAAATATCCATAGCCAGCTTTAAAGTAAAATAGTGCGATGAACACAATAACTGCTAGCACCGCCATTACTATTAATACTGTATAATAAGTATTCATTATGTTAAATTTTCTTTACGACCGACAAATATAATAAACTTTTTTTAAATAGGTTTTTTTATATATTTTTGTGTGATATTTTCACCACTTATTTCACCACAGTTTTTACTGAGCTTTAACGATGATGAACATGAAAAAATTAATAAATATAATTTTTATATCTTTTTTGATGCTTTCTTGTGCAGAAGGGCAAATTAAGCATTATAGTTTAGAGGTTGTAAGGGAATATCCACATGATAGAGCTGCCTACACTCAGGGTCTATTTATACATGAGGGTCAACTGTATGAATCAACTGGTTTGCGAGGTAAATCCATGTTTAGAGTAGTTGACTTGGAGAGTGGAGAAGCTTCCCAGACTCTTTATTTTGATGATAAATACTTTATTGAAGGGTCCGTGATTTTCAATGACAATCTTTATATACTTACATGGGAAACTAGAGTGGCTTTCATCTATGATGCAAAAACTCTTGATTTTAAAAGGACAATAACTTATCCAAGACAAGGTTGGGGTTTGACTCATGATGGAAAACAGCTCATAGCCTCAGACGGTTCTTCTTATCTTTATTTTTTGGATGAGAATTTAAAGTTAAAATCAAAAGTTCAAGTCAAACGTGAAGGAAGAATTCAAACCCAGTTAAATGAATTGGAATATATTGATGGAAAAATCTGGGCTAATGTTTATTTGAAGGATGAAATCTTAATAATAGACCCTAAGTCAGGACTTGTTGAAGGAATTATTGATTGTAAAGGTCTATTAAAACGTGAATTAAGGCGTCGAGATACAGATGTTCTCAATGGTATTGCCTATGATGCATCAACTGGAAAAATCTATATTACAGGTAAAAACTGGCCTTTACTATATGAGATAAAAATAAAATAGTATATTTGTTAAAATAAGCAGGGGTGCCTTTAAGAAGGCTGAGATTATACCCAATGAACCTGATGCAGTTAGTACTGCCGTAGGGACGCATTATCTCAGGTACGTTAAGCGCGTACACCCCTTGCATAAAAGTTTAATTATGCGAGGTTTTTTATTTTTAACAGCATGTCTTATGCTGATTCCGTTATCTTTACTAGGTGTAGATAATGATGTTGTCTTTTCCAAGGCAAATGTTTCCCACAATGAAGATGAAAAAGTTGAACATTTAGATAGTGTTGTACTATCTGCTACGAGAGCTGGTCGTGCCACACCAGTGACTTTTTCAACTATCTCTAAGTCTGAGTTAGGAAAGTCTAATCCTTCTTCTTCTTTACCGATGGTTTTAGGTCTTCAACCATCAGTTGTGTCATTAAACGAGGGTGGAACGGGCTTGGGTTACTCTAAGTTAACTGTTAGAGGGAGTAAGGGATCTCAAATCAATATTACGCTTAATGGGGTAACATTGAATGATGCAGAATCTCAAGAAGTCTTTTGGGTGAATTTACCTGCACTGACAAATGTTTTATCTTCAGTTCAATTACAAAGGGGATTAGGGACAACCACTAATGGAGTCGCTGCTTTTGGAGCTAGTGTAAATATGAGTACAGCATCCTTTCATTCAGATCCTTATTTTTACTTTACAGGTTCTGTTGGCTCATATAATACTTTTACTTCGACAGTTACTGCAGGTTCAGGATTATTACCCTGTGGATTTTATTTTGATTTGGCTTACTCAAGAGCTTATACCGATGGTTATATAAGGAATGCAAAGGCAAAACTTCGGTCAATTTATGCAGTACTAGGGTGGAAAAATGCTTTCAACTCATTGAAGCTTACATATTTAATGGGGGGCCAACATACAGGAATAACTTGGCATGGAATAAGTTTAGAACAGTATAAGTTGAATAGGAGGTATAATAAAGCAGGGTTGTATCATGATGAGTATGGTAATGAACGTTATTATGACAATGATACAGATAATTATACACAACACCATCTTCAGTTGAATTATATACATGAGTTT
Source organism: uncultured Muribaculaceae bacterium (assembly GCA_964346015.1). Lineage (GTDB taxonomy): Bacteria > Bacteroidota > Bacteroidia > Bacteroidales > UBA932 > Cryptobacteroides. The sequence goes on from CAYFTA010000037.1 coordinate 10,608, forward strand.
TCATCTTCATTAGCTTGGAACACAACTTTTAATTATACCCGTGGGGATGGTTATTATGAAAATTATTGGGAGAAAAGAATGTTTTCGGATTATAATTTTGGACTAATGGAAGTTAGTGGAACCAGTTATCAGCCTGATTATAGGAGTGATTTTGTTGTTAGGGAAGGACTGGTCAATAATTACTTTGTGTTGAATTCTGATTTAAAGTATAGAACATCTGCTTTAAATTTGGTTGGAGGTTTAAGTCTTTCTCGTTATGATGGAGACCATATTGGTTCTGTGATCTGGAATGAGGTTCTAGGTAAGGACTTTAATTATAATAGCCATTTATGGTATTTAAACAATGGGTTGAAACAGGAGGCTAATGTTTATTTACGCGCAGAATATAGTCCTTTATCTTGGTTAACAACATACGTAGATTTGCAATATAGGGGCATTTCTTTGCTTATGAATGGAGATGAAGATGGTGGGGTTTCTTTAGATTATAAGACTTCTTGGAATTTCTTTAATCCCCGTGCTGGCTTTACATTTAGTTGGGCTTCTAAAAATAAAGCCTATGTTTCAAGTGCTCTTGGTCATCGTGAACCAAGTCGGTCAGATATTAAGAATACAATTTTAACCAGAAATATGAGTTTAGCAGCTGGTCTGGAAGATGTTGGAGTTGGCTTGAAACCAGAGAAAATGTTAGATGTTGAAATAGGGTATGTTTATACCTCCAATAAACTTACTGCTTCTGCTAATTTATATCTTATGGAGTACTGGGATATGCTATTAGAAACAGGTAAGTTAAGTAATGTAGGATATCCTATCAAGGAAAATGTGGGTAGGGGCTATCGCAGGGGGATTGAGTTGGCTGCATCTTGGAGTCCTTTTCAATGGCTTTCTTTGGATGCAAATACTACTTTGAGTACTAATGAGTTGCTTAATTACACTGCCTACTGCGAATTATATGATAATGAGAGTGATTGGAATTTCTTAGGTATGAAGGAGGAGTTTTTTGTTAAGACTAAAATGCTAATGTCTCCTGTAGTTATTGCAATGGGGCAATTATCTTTTCAGCCTTTTATAACTTTTGCTAATAACTCTTTTAAAACAACTTCCTTAGCTTTGAATGGGAAATACGTTGGACGCCAGTTTTGGGATAATAC
>CAYFTA010000038.1:0-11510 GCA_964346015.1 uncultured Muribaculaceae bacterium
GACTGTTTATATACATGTTTATATTTAAGGGCAGGGCAACAAATATAACCAAAAAAATAGTAAGTTCCAAAGAAACTTAGTTTACAAGAGTTTAAGGAATAAAAAAAGAGTGACTCTTGCAAGCCACTCTATATTAAGTAATTATGTTGATTACTGTTTAACAATTGAAATGTCGTCAATGTAGTAACGACTCTTCCTTGTTGGAACTGTAGAGAAACGAATCTTATCTGTTGGAAGTAAGTTTTCAATTGTATATGAATGTTCCTTCCAAGCAAACTCATTGCCAGACTCTCCTACTGCAACAGCTTCTGCAACCATTGTTTCTGTACCATTATCATGGACAATATAAATGTCCATTACTTCAATAGCATCACGACACCAACCAGTAGCAAACACTTCTGCTGGAGGGTTTGTAGCAGTAGCACTCCAAACATTGATGGCAGTTTTGAATGTTAATTTAACCTTTGATGCTGTCGTCAATCCACTAATTGCTGGACTTTGTAGATAAGACCTATTTACATTGTCTCCGCCAAGCCTCCATGCTCCATTAAATGCATTGTGTACACCATTTCCTGTCACAAGACTACCTGATTCCCAACCATCGTTATCTAATTGCATTAAACGATAAGGATCGCCATAAGTACCACTACTAGGATTCATTGCTCCACCACCTGCGTCCCAATTTGCATAAGAGAAATCAGTGAACTGCGTACTTAAGCCTTCTTGCGTTGTAATCTTAGCCCTTGTTTTAACTCCAACTGCTCTGTTTACAGCATCTCCACCCATTAATTTACCAAAGCTCTCATAGAAAACTTCCCCAGTAGGAGCCTTACGCCCAAGCACTTTAGATTTAATCGGCGTTGACCATTCTGACCCATCAGCATTTGATTTTACAGAAAGCTCATAATCCACATTTGGTTTCAAGAAAGCTTCTGGCCAAGTTGTACCTGTATAGCTAAATACAAAGCGAAGTGGAGTACCATAATCATAGCCCTTAGCAGAACTCCAATTGTAAGAATAAGTTTGCTCTTCACCATTATTAGGATCTTTAATCTTCACTGAATATGAAGTTTGGTCTCCTGCTTTCTCCCACTCAAGAATGATGCTTGATGTGGTTCTAGCTACAACTTTCACCCACAATGTCTTCACTTCAGCTACTCCTGCTTCTGAATTATATTGTGCGACATCTGCTAGAGCTACAACGGAGAAATTATAAGTTGTACCTTGTATTAGACCAGTTGCTGTGAAGCTTGTGCCATTAACATTCTCATTAATACCTGCAGCTGTCACTTTATAGCCAGTAGCTTCCTCAACAGGCTCCCAACTTAATGTCACATTTGAATATCCAACAGAATTCACTGTAACAACAGGTGCTGTAAGAGGAACTCTTGCTTTAATTGTTGTTGCAGAAACAGTGGCTGACCAATCAGAATCCTTAGCTTCTCTTGCAGTAGCTTTTACTTTAGCAGAATACTGAGTAAATGAAGCTAAACCTGTTAATTTAACAGAAGGGGTGGTAGAAGTTACTTCTATTGCACCAGCTTCCTTACCTGTTTCCCAATAAGAAATAGTATAGCTTTCTGCTCCATTAACTGCACCCCATGTAAGGTCTAGTTCTCCTGCTTCAGTAGCCGTTGCAAAAGCAAGATTTGTTGGAGTTGCAAGTTTTTCAAGCACCTTTGAAGACTCGTAAACCACCTGTACTTCATCAAGAAGGAAACGAGTTTTACCAGCTCCTGAATTCTTAGAATTAAATCCAATACGTGCACCTTTAGTAAGTGCTGTTAAAGTAAGTGTGTGAGTTGTAAACTCTCCCACAGATTCTGAGACATCAACATTAACTTTATCTATAATAACTCCTCCAGAAACGACACTTCTATCATTGACTGCGGAGCCATTTAAAGCAAATACCTCTATCTCACCACTAAAGACTTTTTCTCCTTCATAATAAGATGCTGCCTTAAAGCTAACTGTAACATTTGCTATCTTATCTTCAGGAATCATATTCAAAGGAGGAGTATAAATAGTAGCACCTGCGCCACCACCTCCAATCTTTAAATAGCCTGGGCGCGTTGAAACATTATCTCCTGTTGCACCTCTAGCCCAGTCAGATAGGCCTATCGCTTCTCTATATTCATTACTAACATCACCTGACCACACACCAAACTCTGTTGTATAGCCGACAACTGGCTGGTCTCCTTCATCTTGTGGATTTACTCCTGTTGCAGGAGCCCATGTTTGACGATACTTAGTGTTTGCTTTAGCATTATAACCTGCTGCACAACGTACTAAGTCCCCACCATGAATTAGTTTGTCAAAAGCTTGAGAAACAAGTATGGCTCCTTGTGCAAAATTGGTTGTTACTGGATCAAGCGTGGCAGTTGTAGTACCTTCAAGAATCTTAGTTGGAATATTTCCAAAACCTATATTTGTTACTCTTGCATAATAAGTTGTACTTGATTCTAAGCCAGAGAATGTAAATCTAGCTTTAGGGTAAGCTGTAATTGGGGTAAATATTCCTTTCCCTCCAGATAATGTTCCATCTGCCTCCCAGCTTACAACCAAATCCTTAGCATCGGCGTCAGTAAATAGTTCAATATTATACTTACTAGCAGCATCAACAGCCTCATCGCCCGAGAAAGACCATTCGTATGTGAGTGTTGAAGATGTTGCCGCAACAAGTTGGAATTGGGTTTCAGGGACAAAACCAACACCTGCTAAAAGAAGAGCTGGCTCCCCTGGTGCTTTTTCCACATATGCCCATTCTGACGTTGCAGAATAAGGAAAGTTTGAACGAACACGAGCATAATAAGCACGATTTGAAGAAAGACCCGTGAACTCATAATAATCACGATCTGTAGCAGTTGCGCATAAAGTCTCACTAATAGGATTCTTATCAAGGTCTGTTAATTGGATTGTATAAGAAGTAGCACCTTCCACAAAATCCCAACCGATAGTTAGAGAAGTAGCGCTATATTCCACAAGGAAAACGCCAGTTGGAATATCCTTTTTATGTTCATCTGAGATTTGAAACTCTTTTATCTGACAAGACGCAAAAGCAAGAAGAACCAGAATCGCCAGGATGAAAATCTTATATATTTTTTTCATTTTATTTTTTGTTTAGTAAACAACTTTAATATCATCTATATAAAAGCGACCTCCAGGAACGGCATTACCACCGCCCCACCAATTATCTGATGCTGCAAAATAAACTGCAGGATCTGATAATCCATCTACTTTTGCTATCACTACGCTAACCTCCGACCAAACATTATTAACTTCACCAACAGCATAATAATATTTATTCTTTGTATCAGAGGTAAAACGAGTTGGATGCACATTCATCCAAATGCCATCATGTTTCTTTGTAAGACCCACCATACCCTCATTTGGACAATCTGTTGCCCAAGTAGCAATCTTGAATGTTACAAGCACATGATTACAAGCTGCTGGCCACGTAAACTTTGGTGAAATAATGCTTCCAGGTTGTCCATCTGAGTTTCCAGAAGCAGCTCCTAATTGGAGATATCCTGGTCTCATATAGTTTCTATAACCTGTCCAATCCGTCATACCAAGATCTTCATAAAGTTGTTGAGCATTTGCGTTATTTTTTATTGTAGAGGTTAAACCACTATTATGTCCATTGTCTCCATAACCACAAGCCTTAGTTGGAGCATCAATAGTTAAAGTGGCAAGATTAGCATCAACAGGGACGACACCACCTGTCATAGCAATACAGTCACCTCCCCATGGTAGCTTATTAAAATCTTGTTCTACAAGAACAATTTCTTTCCCATCCTCATCATACCCACCACGCACCAAAGTTGAGTAAGAACCAAAGTCTACAACTTCTGAAGAACCTGCTTTAGAGGCTTTAGCTGTAAAGCTTACTATGCCCTGTGTCTTAGGTGTACCTGTGACTGGGATTGAAATAAAGCCATCTCCAGCAGTGCTAATACTATATTCACCATTAGGCACTACCAAGTCTAAGCTTGTTGAAGTGAAAGTAAAATTGAAAACTTCAGTACCAAGAGCTTTTATATAAGGGACTCTAAGTTCTATACCTGTTGCTTCTGCATTAAGTTTTAATGTACCAGAAACATCAAATTTATTACCATTTGCAAAGGCCTTGAACTCAAACACACCATTTGCTTGAGTTATTGTAATTGGAACATTATTTTGACCACTGCCATGCAAATATATGGTTGCAGTACGCTCTGGCTCCATATTAGCATCACATTTAACAGTGATTTTCTCATAAGTAGCACCATCACCTGTTCCATCATACTTGTCTAATGATAACCAAGAGTATGCATTTGTCCATGTGGGACTATCAAGCTTGTCGCTAATAGTCCAATCCCCTGTAGCCCTGATTGTGAAAGTTTGCTCTGAAGCAGTATACGGGAAAGAAAGATCTCGCGTATTTCTTTTCAAGAAGGCTTCTTCTTTCTTTTGGCATCCCGCTGCAGCAAGGATAACGAACAACATCAGAATGGATGTTAAATTTTTAATTATTTTCATTGAAATAAGTATTAGTTATTTGTTTCCTCTTCTATGAGGTCTTTTCCTGAGTCCCGCCTATTTCAATGCCTTGCGCTGCAAATATATATAATTTCGAAACAAATACAAAGCATTTTTATTTTTTTTTGAAACTTTTAAAAATATATTCGAAACGTTTTACTTGCAAAATCAAATTTCTATATATATATTTGTCATATAAAATCAATATTTTTATCAAAACACGTAGTTCAGCAGTATTTTGATGCCTTGCAAGTTCGAATACTAACTGATTAAGAAAATATGAAAAATATTATTTCACGTGTTTTTATGGTACTATTCTTTATCTTTGGCGTGTCAGCAAACTGGCAGGTCTTTGCTTTGTTATCACAAGCGCCAAGAGAGATTAAAGGAAAGGTTATCGACGAACAGGGCGTACCAGTAATCGGCGCCACTGTTTTAATTAAAGGGACACTCACTGGAGCAAGTACAGATTTAGACGGAAAATATTCTCTTAGGGCTGAAGATGGTGCTGTCCTTGTGTTCTCTTTTATTGGCTACGCCGAGCAGGAAGTAACTGTAAGTGGCCAAAATGAAATTAATGTAACAATGAAAGTTGACAGGCTGCTGATGGACGAGGCTGTCGTAGTGGGTTACGGTACATTGAAGAAACGTAATATTGTCGGTGCGATTGAAAACTTTAGCGGAGAAGAGCTTGAGAATCGTTCAAATGCAGATATTACTCGTTCACTTCAAGGACAAATCCCTGGTTTGAACATTGTTCAGACAGACGGTAAGGCTACCCACTCTGGCCAAGTAACAATTCGTGGTGTAAACAACAACTTTAAAGCCAGAGTAACTGGAGGCGAAAAATCTAACACTCTTGGACAAGGTGGTGGAGCACTTGTACTTATTGACGGTGCAGAAGGTGATATGAGTTCTGTAAACCCAGAAGATATTGCTTCTATCTCTGTACTAAAAGATGCTTCATCTGCAGCTGTTTATGGTGCTCGTGGTGCTTTCGGTGTTATCCTTATTACTACTAAGAATCCAGAAAAAGGTAAAGTTAGAGTAAACTATAATGGTTCAGTTTCTCTACATCGTAGAACTGTAATTTGGGAAGATAATGTTGTTACAGACCCAGTTGAATGGGTGGAAGCCATGCAAGAGTCATATTTAAATCAAAGCCCTAACTCTGGTCTTCCTACAATGTTCAACAACTATGTTCCTTATTCAGATGCATGGTTTGAGGAATTGAAACTACGTCGCCAAGACCCAACAATGGATAATTATGCTATTGATGCCAATGGCAACTATAGCTACTTTGGTGAAACAAACTGGATTAAAGAAATTTATAAACCTTATAACATGTCTCACTCACACTCTCTAAGTGTTCAAGGTGGACGTGAAGGAGTAGATTACTATGTATCAGGACGTTACTTTGATCAAGATGGCATATATAAGGTGGGTAATGAAAAATATAGAAAAATAAATCTTCGTGCTAAGGGTACTATTAAAATTAAGCCATGGTTAACTCTTACAAACAACTCTAGCTTATTAAATAGTCGGTATCTTCAACCTATGATGCACTACGGCCAACAACAGATTCTACGTAACTTAGATATGTTTGCTTTCCCGTTTGCTATTCCTAGAAACCCTGATGGTACTTGGACACACACAGCTGTAAAATCAGGTTATGCTGCATTTGCTGAAGGTACATCATGGCAAGAAAACAATAGAATAGAGATTGGTAATACAACAAATCTCGTATTTACTATTATTCCAGAAGTTCTTAAAGTTACAACAGACTTCACATATAAGGCAGAACGCTGGTCTCGTGACCGTATGGAGAATCAATACACTTATTATAACGGTTTAAGCGTTTCTGGAGTAGAGCATGATAACTCTTCGCTAGAAAACTGGACATATAAATCTGATTATATTTCAACTAATATAGTAGCAACTTACACTCCTAACTTTGGAGATAAGCATGACTTAGACGTTGTGGCTGGTTGGAACCTTGAAGACTACGTATATAGAAATCAAAAAACTTATCGGCAGGGTGTTCTTTATCCTACAAAACCAAGTTTTACCTTGATGGATGGAGAATATCACTCGACAACATCAGGTGGTCACACTTGGGGTCTCGTGGGAGCTTTTGCTCGTGCAAACTACTCATACGATGGTCGCTACCTAGTTGAAGCTTCTGCTCGTTATGACGGATCTTCTAAATTCCCTACTAACTCTCAATGGGGCTTCTTCCCTTCTGCCTCTATTGGCTGGAGAATTTCTGAAGAGCCTTGGCTGAAACCACATGTTCAAAGTTGGTTAGACAACTTTAAGCTTCGTGCTTCATTTGGTTCTCTTGGTAATGCTAATATTAGTCCTTACCAATATCTTGAAACAATGTCAATTGGCAAGACTTCTGTAATTATCAATGGACAAAGAGTTCCTTATACTACTGTTCCTGATCTTATTCCAGATGATATTACATGGGAAAAAGTTATTACTTATAACCTTGGCCTTGACCTTGACTTCTTAAAAAATCGCTTGACTCTTGTTGCTGACTATTATCATAGATACACATCAGACCTTTATACAATTGGACCAAACCTACCACAGGTTCTTGGCTCATCTGCTCCTTTTGGAAACTATGCAAGTTTGAAGACTGTAGGTTGGGAGCTTAGTCTTGGTTGGAGAGACCAGTTCTTAGTGGGTGGTAAACCTTTTGACTACAATCTTAAAGCAATGATTTGGGATAGCCGTAGCTGGATTACTGATTACTTCAACGAAACTGGTGACCTTACAACTTATTATGAAGGTATGGAAATCGGTGAAATTTGGGGCTTCAAAACTGCTGGTTTTTATGAAAGTAATGTAGAAGCATTAAATGGACCAGCCTATAACTTCTTTAAGAACGGTGAAATGTTCAGAGCTTACGCTGGAGACCTCAGGTTTGTAGACGTCAATGGTGACGGCAAAATGACTAAGGGAGCTCGCACACTTTCAGATCACGGAGACATGGTGATTATTGGTAATGAATCACCTCGCTACTTTTACAGCTTTAACCTTGGTGCAAGATGGAATGGCATTGGACTTTCTATTCTATTCCAAGGCGTTGGTAAAAGAGATTGGTATCCTTGGACAGAGTCAGGCTTCTTTTGGGGTAAATGGAACCGTGAGTACAACTCTCTAATGAAGACTCAAACTGGTGATAATAGAGTTAAAGTGGATAAGAGTACAGACAACTGGGTGGTAACTAATATGGATAAAAAGCCATATTGGTCTCGTATGGTTCGTTTAGCAGCTAACCGTAACGATGGTCCTCTAACATGGGAAAATGATCACTACCTACAAAATGCTTCTTATATTCGTCTTAAGAATCTTACTATTGACTATACTTTTTCACCTGAGCTTTGCAAGAAATTACGTATTCAAGGCTTAAAACTATATTTATCTGGTGAAAACCTATGGACATGGTCACCTATGTTTAAATACACTGATATGTTTGACCCAGAGGTTATTACATCTGGAGACTCAGACTTTGCTTCAACACAAAGATCTGGTCTAAGCGGTACTGGACATGGTTATTCATATCCAATGCTTAAGACATTTACATTCGGTGTTAACTTCACATTCTAATTATTATAGTATGAATAAAATGAAAAATATATATGTAATAGTAGCTCTAATTTTTATGGGTATTAGTTTCACTTCTTGCAGTGATTTTCTAAGAAGAGACACCTATGATAAAATTGGTAGCGAAGAGTTCTGGAAATCTGAGACAGATATAGAGCTATACGCAATGGGCTTTCTCCAGAACATGATTCCTGGTGATGGAACTGTAACTAGGGGTGATGCTAACACAGATTATTGTGCTCAAGTTATGGCTCATGATCTTATTCGTCCTGATGGAAACATTTCTCCTGAAACACAAGGAGGCTGGGCTGAAAGTAGCTGGAGAAACCTTCGTCGTATCAACTATATGTTAGACAATATGCACAAATGTAAAGGTGTTGTTACTGACGAATTATATAACCATTATGAAGGCGTAGCTCGTTTTTGGAGAGCATGGTTCTATTATGACAAAGTTCGAACCTTCGGTGCTGTTCCGTGGTATGAGCACGTAATTGCTTCTAGTGATAAGGAAGCTCTCATGAAGCCTAGAGATAGCAGAGAATACGTAATGGATAAGGTATTAGAAGATCTTAACTTTGCTTCAGAGAACTGTCTTACTAGTGCTAAATTTGTGGCTGGATCGAATGTTATTAATAAGTGGACTGCTCTTGCTTTTAAGTCTAGAGTTTGTTTATTTGAAGGTACTTATCGTAAATATCACAACGTTGATCCTTCTACTGGACAAGCATGGGATCCAGCATACAATGCAAATAATAAATTCCTAAGAGAGGCAGCTTCTGCTGCTAAAGAACTAATGGATACGAGTCCTTTTAAACTGGTGACAGGTGACCCTAAGACAGCATATCGTTCTATATTTACAAGTGCTAAAATTTTAACAGACGAGGTAATATTTGGACGCGAGTATAGTCAAGAACTCGGAGCTTTCCACGAAGCAAGTTGGGTGTTCTTCTCTCCTACTTATGGAACAAAAATTAGTATGGTTAAGACATTCGTAGATACTTATCTAATGGATGATGGAACTCCATTTACCTCGAAAGCAAACTATGATAAAGTTGAGTTTACTAACGAATTTAAAAATCGCGACCCTCGTATGGCTCAAACAATTCTTAGTCCTTCATATACTCAGAAAAGGGGTGGCATTGTAACATCAGTTATGCCTTCTTGGCAACTAACTCGTACTGGCTATCATCCAATTAAATGGGTAATTGACGACGATAGTAATGGTATGTTTACAACGGCAAGGAGCTGGAACAGTCTTCCTATCCTTCGCTATGGTGAGGTACTTCTAAACTATGCTGAAGCAATGGCTGAACTAGGGGAATTTGATGAAAATATATGGAATATGACAATTAGACATCTTCGTGAGCGCGCAGGAGTTACTTCTGTTATTCCTGCAACACCTGATCCATACATGCAAGCATATTTCCTTAACAGTAATCTTGACAAATGGCAACTTGAGATTCGTCGTGAAAGAGGCGTTGAGCTTTGTATGGAAATGGGACTTCGCTGGGATGACCTTATGCGTTGGAAAATGGGTGACTTGCTATCTAGCCAGAATAATCCATGGAGGGGAGTTTATCTGGGCTCTACAAATTATTCAGCCGATTTTAATGGAGATGGTAAAATTGACCTTGAAATTAAAGCTGGTAATGACACCCCTACTTCTATAGCAATTCTAGGTACTGGAGCAAACCAAACATTCTCACTTGGAGCAGATGGTAACCTAGTTTATGAATATGCTAGAGTGTGGACAGATCAGAAATACCTCAGACCTATCCCTATAGGAGCTATTACACGTAATCCAAATATAGAACAAAATGTGCTTTGGAAATAAGGTATTATTAAAAGATTTTTAACAATATGAAATTTAAAAAAATTCTTCTGGTGGGACTAGCAGCTATAATGCTGCTAGCCTTGCTAGCCTGTCAGAAAACACCAAAGCCAGACCAAAATGGTAATGATACTATAAAAGTCAATGGCACTGAAATAACTGCAGAAGGCTCAATTGTATATGGTCAAATTACAGATGAGACAGGAAATCCAGTCAAAGGTGTAGTTGTATCTGATGGTTATAATTGTACACAAACAGATGCAAATGGAGTGTACCAAATGACTAGATATAAATTGGCTCGTTTTGTATTCTATTCAACACCTGCTGAATATAAGGTTAATACAACTGCTGATATTCCTGTTTTTTATAGTGAAATAGTTTCTAAAAACTCAGCAGATCGCCACGATTTTGTGTTAAAGAAATCCACAAAAGAAAGTAAATTTAGTCTTTTGTGTTTAGCTGACCCACAATGTAAGGATGCTTCTAATGTTAGCCGCTATGTTACAGAGACATTGGTTGATGTAAAAGCACTTGCTGACGAGTATAAAGGGGCGGGAGTTCCTGTTTATGGAATGACTTTGGGGGACATAGTGTATGATGCACCAAATCTTTGGGGTGACCTAAAGACCTCTATGTCAAATAAAGGCTTTCCATTTTTCCAAACTATTGGAAATCACGACCACCTTGCTTCTGAAACTTCGGATATAAAAGCTATTAAAAACTTTGAAGATAATTTTGGACCAGCCAACTATTCTTTCAATAGAGGTGATGCTCATATTATTTCTATGGATAATATACTTTATCTTGGAAACAAAGAATATAATGGTGGAATTACAAGTCAACAGTTAGAATGGTTAAAACAAGACCTGAGTTATGTACCTAAGGATAAGTTGATTATTTTTTGTGCTCATATACCATTTCGAGGACTTACTAGTAAAACAAGCGAAAGCTATAGTTACGGTAAAGAGGTGCTTAATCTTTTAAGTGAATTCAAGGAAGCTCATATTATGATTGGACATACACACTACAATCAAAAATGGGCACATTCTGTAAACGGAAAAGTTATTCAAGAGCACGTACACGGTGCAACTTGTGGTGGTTGGTGGGCTTCTACCTTTAATTCTGATGGGACTCCTAATGGTTATGGTGTATATGAAATTCAAGGGAATACAGTGAAGCATATGTACTACAAGTCTGTTGGATTTGATAAGAGTTATCAAATGCGTGCATACCCTGGTCAACAGTTATTTGGCGAAAAATCAGGAATAAAATTTGGCTGGGGAGCAAATAATGTTACTGGCACAAACTCTCCTGGAGCAATTGTCGTAAATGTTTGGAATGCTTTTGTGGCTGCTTACAAGGCACCTGCAGCACTTAAATGGAAGGCTGAATTATGGCAAGATGGAGTAAAGGTAGCTGATATGGCAGAATTAAGTTCAAAAGAATATTGGGCATATGGTAACTTCCGAATCAACTATGGTAAAGGTGATACTTCTACCTGGAGCAATACAAGACACCACTTATATAGGGGTGTGCTTCCTAG
>CAYFTA010000039.1:0-11027 GCA_964346015.1 uncultured Muribaculaceae bacterium
TAGTGGCTACAAGGAGACTCGTTTTTGGGATGTAATTCCTTATGTTCATACAGGTTTGAATGTTTCATATAACGCGAATAAAAAGTTTACAGACCTTGAATATGGTATGGGTGCAGGTATTTTGAATAATCTTAGATTAACAGATAGATTGGACCTTACTTTAGATTTAAGAGGACTTCTTTTAAGTGGTAGACATCATGCTGCAGATGGTGGTGTAAGTGGTGAGATTTCATTCACAGCAGGTATTGCATATGATCTTGGCAAGAACAACTGGGTACGTGCAATTAATTATCATAATCCTGCAGACGCTGATAGAATTTCAGCTCTTGAAGCATCAAAACAAGCACTTGAAGCATCTGAAGCAAGTCTAAAAGCGAAGAATGACAAACTTCAGAAAGAAAATTATGATCTTAATGATGAGATTGAAGAACTTAAGAGTAGACCAGTTACTACTGCTAAACTTACAGACGTTGATGCAGCTACATTCTACTTCGAGATAGGTAAGACAGTACTTAGCAAGAAGGAGTTAGCACACTTAGATTTCTATCTAAACAATGTTCTTCCTAATGTAGATGATGCAAAAGTAACAGTTCTTACAGGTCGCGCAGACAGTCAGACTGGTAGTCAAAGACGTAATACTTACTTAAGTCAAAAACGCGTAGAGTATCTACAGAATCTACTAGTTGAGAAGTATGACGTTGATGCATCTAACTTCCAAGTAAGATCAGATATAGTTAAGAGTGATAATCCATCATTTGATAGAGCAGTAGTTATTTCATTTGAATAATTGCTGTCAATGATAAAGACAATTAAAAGGCAGAGCTTGAATTCAGGTTCTGCCTTTTAATTTTTTACTATCTTTGTCATGCATTTTTAATTAAAGATAAATATGGGAAGATTGCCTGCAGAATGGGAACAGCAAAGTGCTGTACAACTAACATGGCCACATAGTGAAACAGAATGGTATGAGTTGGAAACAGTTTTAGAATGCTATGTTGAAATAGCCTTTCATATTCTCCGTTTTCAGCCATTAATGATTATTACACGAAATATCGATGAATGTAAAACAGATATATCAAGAATTACTCAAAGAAAAGGCTTAAATTTAGATTTTGAAAAAATTCGTTTCTATGAATGTCCATTAAATGATACTTGGGCAAGGGACCATGGAGGTATTGCTGTAATTAATCAAGATGGACAAAAGTATCTATATGATTTTGTGTTTAATGGATGGGGGCTTAAGTTTCCTTCTGATTTAGACAATCAGATTACTAAGAGAATATTTCTTCAAGGTGCTTTTGAGGATGATGTTATAGGTGTAGACATGCGTCCTTTTGTTTTAGAAGGTGGCAGCATTGAGTCAGATGGACAAGGTACTATGCTTACTACAACAGAGTGCTTATGTTCAATTAATAGAAATGAATATCTTTCAAAAGAAGAAATTGAAGATGAGTTAAAACATGCATTTAGTCTTGAAAGGATTCTTTGGTTAGATTATGGAACAATCATAGGAGATGATACAGATAGTCATGTTGATATATTAGCACGATTTTGTTCTCCAGACACGATAGCTTATATGCAATGTACGAATCCAGAAGATCCTCATTATGATTCTTTAGCATTAATGGAGAAGCAATTAAGAGGATTTAAGACTTTAGAAGGGAAACCATATAATTTAATACCATTGCCAATACCAGAGCCATTGTATCTAGATGATTATAGGCTTCCTGCTTCTTATGCTAATTTTTTAATTATTAATGGTGCAGTTCTTTTACCTGGAGTTGGTTCACCTTTGGATGAGTTGGTAAAAGCAAGATTACAACCAGCTTTTCCAGACAGGGAAATTATTATCATTAATTGTCATGCTCTTTTATCTGGTCATGGCTCTTTACATTGTATAACAATGCAATATCCAGCAGGATTTGTTAAATAAATTATTTGAAAATGAAAGTATTAAAAGTTGGAATGGTGCAGCAATCTTGTGGTAATGATATAGCTGCAAATATCGAAAAATTAAAGATTAATATTAGGAAATGTGCTGAGTTAGGAGCAGAATTAGTTGTACTTCAGGAAATTCATAATACTGTTTATTTTTGTCAAATAGAAGATGCAAAACTATGTGATTTAGCAGAACCCATTCCTGGTCCATCAACAGATACTTTTGGTGCTCTTGCAAAGGAACTAGGAATAGTTCTAGTACTTTCATTATTTGAGCGCAGAGCACCTGGTATTTATCATAATACTGCCGTTGTACTTGAAAAAGATGGAAGTATAGTGGGGAAATATAGAAAGATGCATATTCCTGATGATCCATGCTTTTATGAGAAATTTTATTTCACTCCTGGCGATATGGGTTTCAAGCCAATAGAAACATCAGTAGGAAGTCTTGGGGTTCTAATTTGTTGGGATCAATGGTTTCCAGAGGCGGCGCGTTGTATGGCCCTTAATGGAGCTCAAATTTTGATTTATCCAACAGCAATTGGGGGAGTCTATACAGATCCTATAGAAGAACAAATGGTTCAGAGTGATGCATGGCAACTTGTTCAAAGAGGACATGCGGTTGCTAATGGATTGCCAGTTGTTGTTGTAAATAGAGTTGGCCAGGAAGACGACCCTTCAGGCAATACTGATGGCATTAAATTTTGGGGGCGCTCATTTGCAACAGGACCTCAAGGAGAAATACTTACAGAATTTGGCAAAGAAGAGGAAGTAAGAGTGGTAGAAATAGATTTAGATAGGACAGAATATGTAAGAAGGGGTTGGCCATTCTTAAGAGATAGGAGAATTGATGCATATGGAGAAAACATTTTAAAAATTTACGGTAAATAATATGGCAAAAATTGGAACAACCTTTACCTCTTCAGGGAAAAAAGCAGTTCTTTGTGGTTCGGGAGAATTAGGCAAGGAAGTGGCAATAGAACTTCAACGCTATGGTGTAGAAGTAGTGGCTTATGATAAATATTTTAATGCCCCTGCCATGCATGTTGCTCATTCACATAGAGTTTTATCTATGTTAGATGGTGAAGCTTTGAAGGCGGCAATTAAAGAGGATGATCCAGATTTTATTATACCCGAGATTGAGGCTATTGCAACAGATAAACTTGTAGAGTTAGAGGCAGAAGGATATAATGTGATTCCTACAGCAAGAGCTACTCAGTTGACTATGAATCGTGAGGGAATTAGAAGACTGGCTGCTGAGACTTTAGGTATTAAAACATCTTCTTATCGTTTTGCAGAGACTAAAGATGAGTTTGAGAGAGCTGTTAATGAAATAGGGATTCCATGTGTCGTGAAACCTGTAATGAGTTCTTCAGGACATGGTCAAAGTATTATTCGTAATGAAGAAGATATAGAAAGGTCGTGGCAAATAGCACAGGAAGGAGGAAGAGCAGGAAAAGGTAAAGTTATAGTTGAAGGTTTTGTGGATTTTGATTATGAGATAACTCTTTTAACAGTAAGACATTGCGCTGGAACTACCTTCTTAAAACCAATAGGACACCATCAAGTTGATGGAGATTATCGTGAATCATGGCAGCCACAAGCTATGTCTAATGTGGCGCTTAAAGATGCAGAGGATATAGCAAAGAAAATTACTAATGCTCTTGGAGGTTATGGAATTTTTGGTGTGGAAATGTTTGTTAAAGGTGATGAGGTAATCTTTAGTGAAGTGTCACCACGTCCACACGACACTGGAATGGTAACGATGATTTCTCAAGATATGTCAGAATTTGCGCTTCATGCTCGTGCAATTTTAGGCCTTCCAATACCAGAGGTTAGATTTTATGGTCCTTCTGCTTCAAAGGCAATTGTTATTGAAGGAGATACAATAGAATATTCTTTTGATAATCTTGAAAAAGTACTAGAAGAGCCTGGCCTTCAAATGAGAATTTTTGGAAAGCCAGAAGTACGTGGTCATAGGAGAGTAGGAGTGCTTCTAGCTATAGACGACACAATAGAAAAAGCTCTCGCCAAAGTAGAGAGGGCTTATAATAAACTCAAGGTTAAAGTTTAGACTAAGATTTTAATACTTTACACGAAATTTTATTTCTTTTTTGATAAAATTCTAAGCTGATTTTCAACTTTTATTTTATCTATAATAGAGCAGACTATTTTATAAGTTTTGCTCTCTTTTGTATATATAGAGGGTGTAATGAAATTAACCCTATCTTGTCTTAATAGCTTTTTTGCTACTTTTTTCTTGTCTTCAGAATTAGGGTCATAGACTCCAATAGAGTATCCACCAAACATTTTTACTATTTTCATGCACGGGACATCAGTTTCTCCATCACCTAAATATATCATATGGGGGAAAGGTATTCTTTTCTTTTCGTCTAACTGACTCTCATTGACTTTTTTATTGTCCCTTACGCTAAAGATACCTTTATTAATCTTAAATAAGAATTGTGTCTTAGCAGTATAATCAACAGCAACAGCAGGCCATACAGCCTCTCCTTTCTCATCGTATATAAATGAACAGCCAAAGATTCTTTTAAATTCATCTGCAATTACAGTACCTTCTATCATTTCCACTAAGCCAGAAGAAATAATATAATGTTCAACAATTACACCTTTTGATTTTCCATATTCATTTACTAGTTGGAACCATTCAAGTACTCCATCAAACAACTCCACCTCAGAGCCATATCTTCTAAAATCTTCACGTGTAAGTTTTAAATTATTTTCCTTCGCAGCACGTAACATTAGTTTCATATAGCTTAAGATATTACTAGCATCTTGTTTTTTTGCGATATCATCACTCTCTTTCCAAAACTCATCGGGGCTTTTATCTATTGCTGGAAAAAATCCATATTCCTGCATATTTCCAGGAGACAAAGTGCCATCAAAGTCATAAATAAGAGCTACTATTGGTCTTTTACTCATAATTTTGAATAATTAAAAATAAAAAAACATCACTTATTTGCGAGTTTCACCACAAATATAATATAATTCATGTTCAGTGGGTAAAATTTTGGTATTTTCGTGAGTTATAAATCTGTTTAATAATATAAATCTATAGATATAATATGAAACATTATTTATCAAGACTTGAAGAGTCAATTAAAAACTTTTGGGATAATAGGGCCCTAAGTAATTACAAAGGAGAGTTTTTTACATTTGGAGGCCTTGCAAAAGAAATGGCTAAAATGCATGTCCTTTTTGAAGAGGTTGGAGTAAAAAAAGGGGACAAGATAGCACTCTGTGCTAAGAATTCAGCTCGCTGGGCAGTAGCTTTTTTCTCTTCTAACACTTATGAAGCTGTTACAGTTCCTCTTTTAGCAGATTTCCACCCTGATAGTGTAAATTCGCTTGTTGATCATTCTGAGGCACTTGTACTTTTTACAGATTCAGATATTTGGCCAAAACTCGATGTGGAACAAATGCCTAATTTGAAATTAGCTATTGATACTAGTGATTTTTCTCTTTTATACGCAAAAACTAAAAATTTAGGCAAAGCAGTAGAGCAACTTGATGAATTGTTTGATAAAAAATATCCAAATGGTTTTTCAAAGGAAGATGTATCGTTACCTGTGGAAAACGCTAAAAACTTAGCGATCATTAACTATACTTCAGGTACGACTTCCGCTCCAAAAGGTGTAATGATTCGATATGAATCTCTTTCAGCGAATGTGGATTATGGCCAAAAGTGGATGCCTTCGGATCAAAATGATTCAATTGTTTCTATGCTTCCAATAGCTCACATGTATGGGCTTATGTTTGAAGTTATTTATCCTTTATGTGCAGGATCTTCTATTTATTTCTTAGGTAAGGCTCCAACTCCAGCTCTTCTTTTAGGGGCTATGGCAGAAGTAAAACCTTATCTAATCGTAACCGTTCCTTTGGTAATGGAAAAGATATTCAAGGGTAAGGTTCTTCCTGTTCTTAAGAAGCCAGTAATGAAAGTTTTAACAAAAACACCAGGTATAAATCAACTTATTTTTAAGAAAATTAGAACAACACTTTTAGATGCCTTTGGAGGAAATGTGCGTTGTATTATTATGGGTGGTGCGGCACTTAATCCAGAAGTTGAAAAGTGGTTTAAGAAATTGAAATTACCTTATACAATAGGTTATGGTATGACAGAGGCAGCTCCTCTAATGGCTTACGCTCCTTGGGATTCATTTGCAATGGGTTCTGTTGGCAGAGAAACAGATTATGCAGAAGTGCGCATAGATTCTCCAGATCCACAAAATATAGTTGGCGAGATTCAAGCTAAAGGAGTCAGCATTATGAGTGGGTATTATAAAAATCCTGAAGCTACAGCAGCATTTACTGAAGATGGATGGATGAAGACAGGTGACCTTGGAGTAATTGATGCAGCAGGCAATATTTTTATTCGTGGACGTAGTAAGGATATGATACTATCTTCTAATGGTCAAAATATTTATCCAGAGGAGATAGAAGCGATTATTAATAATATATCATATGTGGCTGAGTCTATTGTTATTGATAGGTCTAATAAATTAGTTGCTCTTGTGTATCTTGATCAAGACAAGGTTAAGGCAGAAAATGCTAGTGTAGATGCAATTACAGAAGAAATTATGACAACTGTAAATAAGAATATGCCTGCATATAGCAAGCTTAATTTAGTTGAAATTGTTGATGCTCCATTTGAGAAAACACCAAAAATGAGTATTAAAAAATTCCTATATAAATAATTTAACCAATAATGCTTATTCCATAGCATCTTCTTAATTGAGGATGCTATGATTTTTTAATATTAAAAAGCAACAAATTTTAGTATGATAGCATCTTTAGAGAGGGTAATTAAAAAACATGTACCCAATAGCTGAAGAAATATGTAAAGCTAATTTTTAAAGTATGAAGAAATTACTACTTACTTTTCTAGTCTTAACGAGCGGCATAACATCAGTTTTTGCACAAAGACTATCTAAACAAGAGCGAAACTTTAGGAGTCATTCTCCTTGGAGATATGAAGTAAGAATTGGTTACGGTGGTTTTCCATCTCTTGATAGAAGTAACTTTTTATCTTCACGGTGGAGTTGGGACTCAGTACCATACTATTATGGTTATGATCTTGAAAGTTTATATCGCCCAAGAACAGTTAATGAATATGTTACTGGAGTCTTCAGTGGAGAGTTTAGCATACACTATCAAAGATGGCTTACTTTTGCCATTAATTTAGGTGTAAACGGTATCTGGAGTAAAAAGAACGATCCAGCTTCTGGTTATTATGTGGCAAGAGGAGCTTCTTTTAATCTCATTCCAATAGCTCGTTTTTACTACTTAAATAAGCCACTTGTGAGACTATATTCTGGAGGTGGATTTGGGGTTTATGCTGGATTTTTTGAAGATAATTATGAAGTTTTTCCAGCATTTCAAATTACTCCCATTGGTATAACAGTTGGTAGGACAATTTTCAGTTTTGCGGAAATTTCAATAGGAACTGCTTCAATGGGAGCAAACTTTGGGCTTGGTTATAGATTCTAAAAATTGAAGATTATGAAAAAGAATATATTAATAGGTTTAATTCTTAGTTTAGGTCTAATTTCATGTGAAGTTAACTCATTTGAAAACAACGATGTAACTAGAAATGATTTAATACATTTTTCAACACGAACATTTGGGACCTATGTGGTGATTCCTGTGGAAACAGCAGAAGTATTAATGGCTTTTGATAAATATCTTCAGCTTTCTGATGAAGATAAGGAAGATGATACAAGATTTTATGGAAAAGTAGATCAGTTATACGATGATATTTATGAAATAAATGATAAAGAGGAGCACAGAATAAGTTTTATTGTCAAAACTTGGGGGGCTTCTTTGCAAACACCAGGTACAGAGTGGATACTAAATGAACTAAAGCTTGAAGGTAGTGATCCTATTGTTGAAAACTATTATGGGCTTTCTAATGAATTTCCAGAAGGAATTAAGTTCGTAACAACTGGTGTAAATGAGTGGACGATGAGGGGAGAAAACTTTGATACTAAAATGAGGTATCAAGGAGATGATAGTGGACGCGATATGTGGCAAGTTTATACTAAAGGAAACGTGGAGTCTAAAAGACAAATTGTTGCAAGATTTGCTACTTCCGAAGAGGGTATTAGTGTTAAAGAAATGATAAGGAAAGCAGGAGAATTAAGTCAATATAGAGGTAATGCTTATAATGGTAAGTTCAACGTTGATATTTATAACACAAAAAATGTAAAGTTAGATTATTGCTATTCTGAATTTACTCCTGGTTTTACAACTAAATATATTACAAGTAGGGATAATCGCGAATAGTTTTGTCAGTACAAATTCAAAATACTGACTATTTGTCATAAAAATTTTAATGGAACATAATTTGGTCTTAATGGTTTGCCCGATTTTGGAGCAAACCATTTTTGTTGAGAGATATTCACATAGGCCTTCAACAAAATCAAAAAAGTTTTTAATAATAAAAAATATAAATTATGTCAGTAAAAGGAAAAATTGGAGTAACAACGGAAAATATATTTCCGATCATTAAGAAATTTCTTTATTCAGATCATGAGATTTTCTTGCGCGAGTTAGTGGCAAATGCTGTTGATGCAAGTCAAAAGATGAAAGCTATAGCTATGTCTGGAGACTTTAAGGGCGAACTAGGTGACTTGGATATTCGTATAGAACTAGATGAAAAAAAGAAGACTCTTAAGATTATTGATAAGGGTATAGGTATGACAGGAGAAGAGGTTGATAAATATATCAATCAGATTGCTTTTTCTAGTGCAGGGGAGTTTCTTGAAAAATATAAAGATCAGTTAGAAAATATCATTGGACATTTTGGTCTGGGTTTCTATTCAGCATTTATGGTTGCTAAGAAGGTGACTATTGATACTCTTTCTTGGAAGGAGGGGGCTGAGGCTGTGAAATGGTCATGTGATGGTAGTCCTGAATATGATATGTCTAAGTCTAAGAAAACAGATAGGGGAACAGAAATTACTCTCTTTATTGATGATGAAGAATTGGAGTTTACAAAGAAGGAACGCATTGAGGGGCTATTGAATAAGTATTGTAAGTTCATGCCAGTTCCTGTAATCTTCGGTAAGGAACAAGAATGGAAGGATGGTAAATATGTAGATACAGATAGAGATAATATCATCAATAAGGTAGAGCCACTTTGGGCTAAGAAACCTGCAGATCTTAAGGATGAGGATTATATGGATTTCTACAGAGTACTTTATCCAACTCATGAGGAGCCACTTTTCCATATACATCTAAACGTGGATTATCCATTTAATCTAACAGGTATACTTTATTTCCCTAAGATTAAGGATAATATGGAAATTATGAGGAATAAGATTCAACTATTTAGTAATCAAATGTTTGTAACTGATTCAGTTGAAAATATTGTTCCTGATTTCTTGACTTTATTACACGGTGTTATTGATTCACCAGATATCCCTCTAAATGTTTCTCGCTCTTATTTACAGAATGATTCGAACGTGAGAAAGATTTCAGGATATATAACCAAGAAGGTAGCAGATCGTCTTGAAGAAATCTTTAAGAATCAGCGTGAAGAATTAGAGAGTAAATGGGATAATCTAAAACTATTCATTGAGTACGGAATGCTTTCAGATGAGAAGTTCTTTGAAAGAGCTATGAAGTTTGCTTTATTGAAGAATACTGAGAATAAGTATTTTAGTATTGACGAGTATAAAGAGAAGATTAAGGAAGGTCAAACTGATAAGGATGATAAGTTAGTTTTCTTATATGCTACTGATTTAGAGTCACAGTATACTTTTATTGAAGCAGCTAAAGCAAAGGGTTACGATGTATTGCTAATGGATTGCCATCTTGATTCGCATTTTGTGAACTTGCTAGAGTCAAAGGTGGAAAACACACGTTTCGCTCGAGTAGATTCGGATAGTATTGATAATTTGATTTTAAAAGAAGAGAGGAAACGTCCAGAACTAAGCGAGTCAGACTCTAATGATTTGAATATTATATTTCAGTCACATTTGCCAAAAGAATATCAGTATTTTGTTGAGGCTGATAATCTTGGCGTAGATGCAGCACCACTCATTATTACTCAAAGTGAATTTATGCGTCGTTATCGCGAAATGTCTGCACTCGGAGGTGGTATGAATTTCTATGGTGAGATGCCAGCAATGTATAATATTACGGTAAATATGGAAAATCCACTTGTGGCAAAAATTATGGAAGCAAAATCAGCAGAAATAGAGCCAGCTATCATTATTCCAGATGCTGCAGAAGATGCCTCAGAGGAAGTTAAGAAGAAGATTGAAGATGAGAAATCAGAAGTTATGGCTGCTCGCAAAGTGGAGTTAGAAGCTTTTGCATCAGACAATGCAATATTAAAGCAAATAACAGACTTAGCCCTCCTTTCAAATGGGATGTTGAAAGGTAAAGAGCTTAGCGATTTCATTACTAGAAGCGCAAAAGTAGTGCAGGATGCTTATTTGAAATAACTATTTCTTTGTCATTACGAGGCTTGTCCTGAGGAGTCCAAAGGACGACGTGAGGAACTAGACGAGGTAATCTAAATTCCTATTTAATAAGATTTAGAAATTCATTACGAGTTCTTTCATCTTTTAGAAAGATACCTGAAAAGGCCGATGTTGTAGTAATAGCATTGGCCTTTTGTACACCTCGGAGTGTCATACAAGTATGCGAGGCTTCTATTACAACAGCGACACCGAGTGGCTTAAGTGTACTTTGGATACAGGCAAGTATTTCGTTTGTAAGTCGTTCCTGAACTTGTAGTCTACGAGCATAGACCTCCACCACTCTTGCAATTTTACTCAGACCAGTTATTTTTCCATTAGGAATATAGGCAACATGGGCTTTCCCAATAAAGGGCATGATATGATGCTCGCAGGTTGAATAAAGTTCAATGTCTTTTACAAGTACCATTTGACTATATTCTTCGTTGAAAATTGCACTTTTAATTATCTCTGAGCCATCTTGTGATTTGCCTTGAGTTAGAAATTGTAAGGTCTTTGCAACCCTTTCGGGGGTTTTAAGGAGTCCTTCTCTTTCAGGATTTTCTCCTAATAATTTCAAGATTTCTTTATAGTGCTCTG
>CAYFTA010000040.1:0-8316 GCA_964346015.1 uncultured Muribaculaceae bacterium
TAGCATCATTGATGTATCTTTGGGCAACAGGTAACACATTGAATATTATATCAATGTCTGCTCTTTCTCTTTCTATTGGTATGGTTGTAGATGATGCCATAGTTGTACTTGAGAATATTTCAACTCATCTCGAAAGGGGAGCCAAACCTAAAGAGGCGGCCGTGAATGGCACTCAGGAAGTAGGTATTTCTGTAATAGCTTCTACTCTCACTATGCTTGCTGTATTCTTACCTTTGACGATGATTGATGGTACGGCAGGCTTAATGTTTAAGCAATTAGGCTGGATCACTAGTCTTATTATGATTGTGTCAACTGTTGGAGCTTTGACTTTGATTCCAATGCTTTCAGCAAACTTTTTACGATTTAAGCCTAAGAGTAGTAAATTTCATGCATTGACTTTTGGTAATTTTAATAAATTTCTCAATTGGCTTTCTGCTATTTATTCAAGATTTATTGGTTGGTGTACAAGTCATAGAACAATAGTTATAACTTCTTCTTTTGTTATATTCGTTTTATCTATTGTTTTTATAGGTCCGAGAGTAAAAACTGAATTTATGCCTAAAACAGACGAGGGACGTATAACCATTCAGCTTGAGCTTCCAATAGGAACAGGCCAAAATATAACAAGAGAATTATCGAAAGAGCTATATAGTAGATTTGTTAGCGAAATTCCTGAGCTTGAGATTTGTTCGTTTGCTTTTGGACAAGCAGACTCAAGAAATGCCTATGCTTCTATACAAAATAATGGCACCCATGTTCTTTCATACAACTTAAATATAGGTAGTATGGAAGATAGAGAAAGGTCTTCTTCTGAAATTGCAGATGTTTGTCGTAGAATATTGGCAGATTATCCTCAGATAAAAAAAGCCAGAGTAACAGAAGGAGGTTCGGGTATGGGTGGAGCATCAACAGTTGCAGTTGAAATCTACGGTCACGACTTTAACGCCACTGATGACTTGGCGAAGACCATTCAAACAAAAATGTTAGAGGCAGGAGGATGTGCTCAGGTTGTTCTTAGTCGCGATGAGTATACTCCAGAGTATCAGGTAGACTTCGATAGAACAAAATTAGCTCTTAATGGATTAAACAGTACTACTGCTGCCTCATATTTGAGTGCTTGTATGAACGGTTCGACCATGTCTTACTACCGAGAAGATGGTGATGAGTATGCGATTCGTGTAAGATATGCACCTGAGTTCCGTACGGGAATTGAAGATATTGAGAATATTCTTATTTATACCCCTATGGGAACAGGGGTGAGGATTAAGGACCTTGGAACAGTGATTGAAAGCCAGGTTCCACCTAAAGTTGAGAGAAAGAATAGGGAAAGAATTATTACTGTAACAGGAACAGTAGCAGAAGGTTATGCGCTCAGTGATGTGGTTGAGTCGACAGAAAAAATTATTGAGAGCACAGAAATTGCACCTGAATTAAGGGTTCGTATAGGTGGTTCATACGAATATCAACAAGAGACATTTGGGCAGTTGTTAATGCTTTTAGTCATGATTATTATACTTGTTTATATAGTTATGGCTTCACAGTTTGAGTCACTCATGAGTCCATTTGTAATTATGTTCTCACTACCATTTGCTATCGTAGGAGTTCTCTTAGGTCTATTTGTTACAAATACACCTCTTGGTGTTATGGGACTTATAGGAGTTCTAATTCTAATGGGTGTTGTAGTGAAGAATGGTATTGTGCTTATTGACTATACAATTCTTATGAGAGAAAGAGGAAAATCGGTTGTTGAAGCATCAGTTATAGCTGCCAAATCACGTCTTCGTCCGATTCTTATGACGACTCTTACAACTGTTCTAGGTATGGTACCTATGGCTATTGGTACAGGAGAAGGAGCAGAAATGTGGCGCTCTCTTGGTATTGTGGTGGCTTGGGGGCTTTCTATCTCAACCATTATTACTTTAGTAATTATTCCTACGCTTTATAGCTCTTTAGCAATATGGCAAGAAAAACGTGCTATTCGTAAAGGAAAGAGAATAGAAATGGGAAGACTTTAAATTTTATGAATATGAAATGTATATTTATAGCATATGACCAGGCTTACTATATGGAAATAGTTGAGACGCTGGAGGAAATGGGGTGCAGGGGCTTTACTTTGTGGACATCTGTGGCAGGAAGGGGTTCCGAAACAGGAGAGCCACATATGGGAAGTCACGCTTGGCCCGTTATGAATCACGCCTTGTTGGTTATGGTAGAAGACGGTAAAGTAGATGAAATCCTGGATATGCTAAAAGAGAAAGACGAATTAACCCCTGAGCTAGGGATTCGTGCTTTTGTATGGCATATTGAGAAAAGCTATTAAGAGCTTTTTAGTACTTATTGCATTCCAATCGTAAAATATTTATATTTGCGATTGGAATATTTAATTTAAATAATTATGGATATAGTAATAACAGACGTGAATTTCGATGAAATTCTTAAAACAGACAAACCGATTTTAGTTGATTTTTGGGCGCCATGGTGTGGTCCTTGTAAAGCCCTAGGCCCTATAATTGAGGAATTAGCTAAAGATTACGAGGGACAAGCCATTATAGGCAAATGTAATGTTGATGAAAATGAAGATCTTCCTGTGAAGTATGGAATCAGGAGTATTCCTACTATGTTATTCTTTAAAGAAGGTAAGCTTGTTGACAGGCTAACTGGACTCAACTCAAAAGAAGCAATTGCTACTAAACTAGATGCTCTAAAATAGTCATCATATTATTTAAAGCATCATAAACTTTAATATTATGAAACGAATTATTATTCCGATACTAGTTTCAATAGTATCAATATTTTTCGTGCAGGACGTAAGTGCTCAAAGTTCTTTTGGTATAACGGGAGGTATTAATTTTAGCAGTACAACTATCCGAGAAACAAACCTTGCAATGAGGACAGGATATCATGCAGGTATAACTTATAGGGCAAGACTCCCTCTGGGATTCTCTATTCAACCAACTCTTCTTTATAATGTAAAAGCAGCCGCTTTGGAAGTGGAGAATTACGAGCAAGTAGATTTAAGTACAGGATATATAGAACTACCTATTTCCTTACAATGGGGACCAGATTTATTGCTTTTCCGTCCATTCTTAGATGTTACTCCTTTTGTAGGTTACGGCGTTGATTTTAAATTAGAATCAGAAGGGCAAAACACAGTTGAAAATTGGAAACAAACACTTATGAATAGGCTTGAATATGGTTTATCTCTTGGAGTAGGAATTGAAATATGGCGTTTCCAAGTTATTGGAAGGTACAATTGGAGTTTTGGAGCACTTTACAATGGAGAAGAAGACTTTAGTGCAGAGCCTTATAAAGATGCTGTATATAACGCTCTTAACAACAACAGATATGGAACAATAACTTTATCTGTAGCCTTTTTATTTGGCAAATAAATTATGAGTAGTCTTCCCAAACAAATAATAAAATACCTAGGTGAGGATTGGCTCATAGTTCAAAATAAAATTAGAGAGGGATTAAAGAGCGATATTGATTTATTGAATAGGACAAATGATTCTTTACTAGAACATACTGGAAAGCAACTTCGTCCAATACTATCTTTATTGGTTTCAAAAGCCTGTTCTACAGAATCCTTAACAGACCTGTCGCATCGTTATGCGGCAGCAACTGAGTTATTGCACAACGCCACTTTATTACATGATGATGTAGCTGATAGAAGCGAATCTCGTAGGGGATATCCTACAATAATGTCTTTAATGGGGCCAGGAGTTGCTGTGCTTTTAGGTGATTATTGGCTAGTCAAAGCAATGGAGCAAGTTCTTGGACCAGGAGAAACAGATTCCGAGACTATTAGAATGTTTTCTAAAACTCTTTCAGACCTTGCTGTTGGTGAGATGCTTCAGCTTGAAAAGGCTAATGAGTGCGATACAACGGAAGAGGATTATTTAAGAATAATTTATAGTAAGACAGCTTCTCTTTTTGAGACAGCAGCAGTATCAGCTGCGCTTTCTGTAAAAGCTTCAAAAGAGGTAGTTGAGGCAGTAAGAGAATATGCTGTTTTTTTAGGTTATGCTTTTCAGATAAAGGATGATATTTTAGATTATGTGGGCAATAATTTTGTGGGAAAACCGATTGGAGTAGATATCCTTGAACAAAAAATTACCTTGCCTTTATTAGGAGCCTTGGCTTCCGTATCAAAACAGGAAGAGGCTAAAATTAGAGAAAAAGTTAAGAATGTAACAGAGGAAAGTAAGGCCGAAATTATTACTTTTATTAAGGAAAATGGTGGAGTAGAGTATTCTTTGAATCGCATTGAGGAGTATGTTTCAAAAGCAATTGATGCTCTTAATGTTCTTCCAGAATCTCAAGAAAAAGCTTATTTGGTCGAATTGGCCTACTACGCAGGAAGAAGACTTAAATAAAGAGCCTAAATGACTTTTGCAGATATTATAGGAAATAAAAGAGCAGTAGCTGCACTTAGGGGTATGGTCGATAGTGGTAGAGTGCCCCATTCCATGCTGTTTTATGAAAATGACGGCTGTGGTGCTCTTCCTCTTGCTTTAGCTTATATACAGTATCTCAATTGTGAAGCCCCTTTGGATGGAGACTCTTGTGGTAAATGTCCTTCTTGTAATCAAATATCAAAGTTGATACATCCAGATGTTCACTTTGTTTTTCCAGTAAACAGTGGTTCAAAATCATCTTTACCTTCGAAAGACATAACTTCTGAGGTTTATCTTAAGTATTGGAGAGAGTTAGTTCTAGCCAATCCATATTTTTTGGAAAATGCTCTGTCAGAAGCAATAGGCATTGAAGGTAAAAATGGAATTATAGCAATGGCAGAGGCTAAGTCAATAGTATCTAAACTCTCTTTAACAGCTGTTAGTGATGGCTATAAAACAGTGCTTGTATACCTGCCTGAAAAAATGAATATAGTGGCTGCTAATAAGCTATTAAAAATGGTTGAGGAGCCTCCACAAAAGACGATATTTATTTTTATAACTCATGCACCAGAAAAAATTTTACAAACAATATTTTCTCGATGTCAGAGCTTGAGAGTACTCCCTTTAGAAAAGGAAGAGATTGTGGAAGCTCTTAAAAAGTCCTTTTCTATTCCTGAAGAAGAAGCAAGATTAGCTGCAGCTTCTGCTTGTGGAAGTATAGGGTTAGCCTTAGCAAATATAGGAGAGAGGGAAGATTATTCTTCCAATTTAGATTTGTTTGCAGGCTTAATGAATGCCCTGGTAGATAAAGATTTGCTTCAAGCATTAGACTATGGTGAAGCAATGGCGGCTTTGCCATCACGAGAAAAACAAAAAGCTTTTTGTACTTTTATGGCAGAAGGTTTAAGAAAAATTTTTCTTTTACAGCAAAATATGCCAGAATTGGCAGCCATTCCTAAACAGGAAAATGAGTTTTATACAACAATGGCAGCAAGGTGCAAAAAAAACTTTCCTCATAGGGCAATTAATAACATAGAAAAAGTGGTAGAACTAATTGATAGAAATGTTAATGCAAAGATTCTTTTCTGTGATTTAGTAAATCGCTTTTTTTTAACGATATAAGATGGATAATAATATAGAATCAAAACAATATGACTGCTCTCGTGGCTGTACAGTAGAGAGGCTTGAGTCAGGTGAACTAGAATGCAATTATAGACAGGGCTGTTGTAAGCTAGAGGTTTATAATTGGCTTTCTGGTATAAATCAAGAGCAATTCAATGACTATTTTGAAGTAAGGTTTAAGAACACTCGCAAGGCAATATTTACAAATGCTTCAGGACAGAGTATTAAAATAGGTGATTTAGTCATTGTTGAGGCCACAAATGGTCATGATTTAGGAATTGTAACTCTGGAGGGTCCTATAGTAGGCCGTCAAATGAGGAGCAAGGTAATAGATCGTGACAATGAAGAATTTAAAAAGATATATCGTAAGGCAAAGCCATATGATATTGAAAAATGGCAGGAAGCAATTGCGCGAGAGCATGAAACAATGATAAGAGCTCGCCAAATTGCTGAAGAGCTTGGGCTTGAAATGAAAATAGGAGATGTAGAGTTTCAGGGAGACGGTTCTAAGGCTATTTTTTATTATATCGCTGATGGAAGGGTGGATTTTCGCCAATTAATAAAACTTTTTGCAGAAGAGTTTCGTATTAGAATAGAAATGAAGCAAATTGGAGCCCGTCAAGAAGCAGGTTTAATTGGTGGTCTTGGAGTCTGTGGTAGAGAACTTTGCTGTTCAAATTATATATCTAGTTTTCAATCCATTACAACAGCTTCTGCACGATCGCAAGGCCTGTCTTTAAATCCCCAAAAGCTAGCTGGCCAATGTGGAAAATTAAAGTGTTGCCTTAACTATGAAACAGCTTCATATAATGATGCTCGCTCAAGGATTCCAAAGGTTAATAATCCACTAGAATTTGAAGACGGTTTAGCCTACCTGATGAAGACAGATATTCTTAAAGAAACCCTATATTTTTCCTATGATCCCCAATCAATGGCGAATTTGTATCCTATTGAGGCACAAGAAGTTAAAGAAATTATAAGGAAGAATCGAAATGGAATAAAACCACCATCACTTAAGGAAGAAGAAAAGGTTGTATCACCAGAATTTGTGAGCGCAGTGGGTGACGAGAACATTGATAGATTTGATGGAGAACGCCCTAAGAAAAAAAGAAGAACTGGCAATAGGCGAAAATCTAACAATTCTCAGCGAAGAAGTGGATCTCGCAGAAATCCCAATAAAAAAGGAGGAGAGTCCTAATGTTAAGATTTATTTATAATTTATCAAACTCCTCATTTGTATTTGCCTTACTAATATTCCCTATCTTCCTAGCATCTTGTTCACATCCCCCTTCATATGAACACTTTGTAGATGTGGCTAGCTATAAGGAACAAGGAAGATTTAAGTATATGTTAGATATGTCAGACAGCCTTTCAACTTATGATATATCTTTTTACACAGGGATTGATTGTACTGAAGAAGACTTTGAGCAAATGGGTGATATTCAATTGGATATCTCCTTAATCTCTCCTTCAGGAAGAGTCTATAGAGAGACTGTGTATCTTCTTAAAGAGACATATTCGGAGTCCGACTCATTTTCCAAAACCTATAAAGTGCTGTATCGCTCAGGGCTAATACCCAAAGAGTTTGGCGAATGGGTAATGACAGTCACGCTCCCACAGCTAGACGCCCATTATGGTTTTTACCACAATCCTGAGCATATTCACAATGGTATTTGTAAAGGTCTAAGAGGACTAGGAATTATTTTAAATAAAGAACCCATATAAAGGCAGATAAAGGGCAGATAACTTAATGTTTATTACCCAGAGTACTCTTTTCCTGTCACCCTTATTACCCAGAGTACTCTTTTCCTGACACCCTGAGCACAGCGTGAGGGTCTTCGCAAAAACAAACAATAATGGCAAAAAATAAACTAGAAAAATTCAAAGAAAACGAAAGTTTCAAATGCCTCTTTCAACCCACCACAGATGAGGTTTTAAGGAAGGATTACAAACTGAAGGGGAAGTGGGGGAGTGA
This sequence comes from uncultured Muribaculaceae bacterium, assembly GCA_964346015.1. Lineage (GTDB taxonomy): Bacteria > Bacteroidota > Bacteroidia > Bacteroidales > UBA932 > Cryptobacteroides. Next base: position 7,495 of record CAYFTA010000040.1, read on the forward strand.
GGTTTTTGGTAATGACAATCCCATAGTCCTAGAGCTGGGTTGTGGCAAAGGCGAATATACCATAGACCTTGCAGAGCGAAATCCATCTGTCAATTACATAGGCATAGACATAAAAGGAGCCAGACTATGGAAAGGAGCGAAATATGCCACAGAGCATGACCTGAAGAATGTTATCTTTATTCGCACCCGAATTGAGTTTATTGAGTCTTTTTTTGCGCAGGATGAAATCTCAGAAATATGGCTAACCTTCTCCGACCCACAAATCCGTAGAGAGAAAAATCGTCTGACTAACCCTCTCTTCATAACTCGCTACAGCAACTTCTTAAAAAAAGCTGGTATAATTCATCAGAAAACTGACAGTCGTTACCTTTACGAATATACAAAGGCAATGGCAGAGCAAAACAATTTAGAAATACTTGCATATGCTACAGACCTTTATGGAGAAGATCATGACAAACTTTATCACAGCACTCTGGAGTCTGTTTGTGGTCGTGATGCCATAGACGCCCTTTTTGAAGTACAAACCTTCTACGAATCTCAATATCTTGCACAAGATATCAAGATTACCTATCTAGCTTTCACCTTAGAATCCCAACAAGCCTTTCAGGAACCTCTACAGGATAATGCTCAAAGAATCTCTTCTGTAAAACCACAGAAACGAAATCTTAGCCACAAGCAAAAATTCATTTCTCCCGAATGGGACGAAGATCGCTGGAAAGATGAAAGGCATCGCTTTGTAATCCAATCTGGGCTCTCTGTCGAATCCAAGTTCTATCCTTCCGACGAATAGACTCTACTTTGAATTCTACCTTTCCGACGAAT
>CAYFTA010000040.1:8416-10770 GCA_964346015.1 uncultured Muribaculaceae bacterium
AAAAACAATTAGACTTCAGTCCAGTGGATTTTGATGCCTTTGCGTTCCATACCACGGAACCAAGTCATTTGGCGTTTTGCAAAACGATGGATTGAGGTAGCGAGCTGTGAACGCATGTCTTCATAGCTTAACTCGCCGAGAAGATATTGCGTAACAAATTTATATTCGAGTCCGTAGTAGATTAAATCTTCATGAGAAACAGAATTCAGCAAACCTCGTACTTCTTCCACCAGTCCTTCCTTCAAGCGAGCATCCAAACGACGATTGATTCGAGCAACTCTTTCTTCACGACTTACCAGAGTTCCTATGAAATATGTGTTTTTGGGCAGGTATAGCGTGGTTTTTACGGGGTTTTCTGCCTCATAAATTGCAATTTCTAGAGCCCGAATTAGTCTCTTACGAGTATCATAGTCGGTACTATTATGAAGTGGCTTCAAACTTTCCAATCTTGCAATCAAAGTCTCATCGCTTTCTTTTTCCAACTCAGCCCTTAAAGCAGGATTTGGTGGAACTTCTGGCAGCGAATATCCACAAGTGGCAGCTTCAATATATAGGCCACTACCTCCACATAGTATAGGGATGCAGCCCCTTTCTCTTATATTCTTATAAGCTTTTTCAAAATCCCTTTGGTACTCAAAAATATTATATTTTTCCCCAGCATCAACTATATCTATGAGATGGTATGGAATCTCACCATATTCCAAAAGGTCCTTTCCTGTTCCTATATCCATTCCCTTGTATACTTGGCGAGAGTCAGCAGACAAGATTTCGCAATGATTTAGCTTCCTAGCCAGGCTTACAGCATATTTTGTTTTTCCAGAAGCTGTCGGCCCTAGGACACAAATTAAATCAATTTTACCATCATTATATAGAGATAAAATTTCCTCAGGTTTAATAATTTCTGCCTGTGGAAGCTCTGCCATTTGAGGGATAGGAGATGATATTTTTTTTGACATGGAACAAAGATACTACAAAGAATTGATAGATAAATTTATTTTCGGACATCAAATCCCACAAAAGAACTATTGGGTATCTTGTGGATTCTTGCTATTTTTGCAAACCCTGATACAATAAAATCTGGGTTCAGATGCACAGTGGAATTAGGTGGAAATAATGATGTTAAGCAAAAGGTAAACTAAGCACAAAACTATGGCAAAAGCAAAGAGTAGAGTGGAGATTAAGAATAGGAGAGCCTCTTTTGATTATGAATTCATTGAGACTTTTCAGGCAGGTATTGTGCTTACTGGTACAGAGATTAAATCCATTAGGGCAGGAAAAGCCTCTTTGGTTGATGCGTATTGCTATTTCAACAATGGCGAGCTCTATGTCAAAAATATGCATATTGCTGAATATTTCTGGGGCTCTTGGGGCAAACATGACCCAAAGCGCGACAGGAAGCTTCTTCTTAATCGTAATGAACTAAGAAAATTAAGTCGTGCTGTTAAAGAAAAAGGTATGACCATTGTTGCAACGAAGCTCTATATCGCAGACAATGGCTATGCAAAGCTACAAATAGCCCTAGCAAGAGGAAAACGAGAATACGACAAGCGAGCCTCAATTAAAGAAAAAGACATGCGTCGTGAAATGGAAAGGCTATAACAGGGTTAGTGACTACAGTTGAAATGCTTCTTTAATCTTGTCAACAGAGTCTAAAAGTTCCCAACCAAAAAACTGCACCAATTCTTCTTTTTCTACACCGTTACGAATAATAGACACTTTTTCCTTATAAGGTTTGCGACCAACATGACCATAGGCTGCAGTGGGTGTATAAATAGGATTTTTAAGACCAAACTTTTCTATAATTTTTGCAGGACGAAGATCAAACAACTCATCAATCTTTTTAGCAATTAAAGCATCATTAAGCCCTTCTGCAACGGTTCTATAAGTGTTAACATAGACACTAACAGGTCTGGCAACACCAATAGCATAGGATATTTGCACAAGCATCTCTCTTGCCACCCCTGCAGCAACCATATTTTTTGCTATATAGCGTGCAGCATAAGCTCCCGAACGATCCACCTTAGAAGGGTCTTTTCCTGAAAAAGCACCACCACCATGAGCCCCTTTCCCACCATAAGTATCAACAATAATCTTACGTCCAGTTAAACCTGTATCCCCATGAGGACCTCCAATAACGAATTTACCAGTTGGATTTACATGAAGAATATAATTATCATCGAAAAGAGCTGCTGTTTTTTCTGGTAAAGCCTCCACTAGCATTGGAATGAGAATCTCATCAATATCCTTACGAATCTTTTTTTGCATTGCAGCATCTACTTGTTCTTGGCCATATCGAGCGCAAGCATCAGAATAATTCATATTACCGAGAGAATCATCCACAAATTCATCATGTT
>CAYFTA010000041.1:0-10577 GCA_964346015.1 uncultured Muribaculaceae bacterium
GAAGGTAACTGTTGCTCATATTGCTCGTTTGAATAGAGAATTCTTAAGTGCAAAAATAAGAGACTAATTCAAGCTTTATAAAATTTAATCAGACTTACAAAAAGTTAAAATAATAAGAACCCCAAAAGTTGACTAAAAACTTTTGGGGTTTATATTTATTTAAATAATATTCTTTTAATTACCATAGAAAATCATCAAAGGGGTAGCGTCCAGCATGTATTTCAGCTACCATTTTATATAAATCAGAACGCAATTTATCAAGTCCAGTTTTTTCCAGAGCAGATATAAAAATGCATGGATTGTTTTTTTTGGCTATCCAAGATTTTTTAAACTCTTCTAAACTGTAGTTTTCGGGCTTTTTAGGCGTTAATGAGAACTCATCATACTCTTCATATCTATAAGCGTCAATCTTATTAAATACGACGAATATAGGCTTATCAATAACACCAATATCTTTCAGTGTTTCATCTACAACTTTCATATGTTCTTCAAAGTTTGGATGCGATATATCTACAACGTGCATGAGTATATCAGCTTCTCTAACTTCATCCAGAGTGCTTTTAAATGCTTCTACAAGCTGTGTTGGAAGTTTTCTTATAAATCCTACAGTATCACTTAAAAGAAAAGGTACATTTTCAATAACTACCTTTCTCACAGTTGTATCAAGTGTAGCAAAAAGCTTATTTTCTGCAAAAACATCGCTTTTTGCTAGTAAATTCATGATAGTGCTTTTACCAACATTAGTATATCCAATCAAAGAAATTCTAACTAAAGAACCACGATTTCCTCGTTGAGAAGCCATTTGTCTATCAATTTTTTTAAGTTGTTCTTTTAATTTAGAAATTCGATTTTGGATAATTCGACGGTCGGTTTCAATTTGAGTTTCACCAGGTCCTCTCATACCAATACCACCCCTTTGTTTTTCTAAGTGAGTCCACATTCTAGTAAGTCTAGGTAGTAAATATTGGTATTGAGCTAATTCTACTTGTGTTTTAGCATAGGCAGTTTTAGCTCTTTGTGCGAAAATATCTAGTATTAAATTGGTTCTATCTAATACAATTCTATCTAATTCTCTTTCGATATTTCTTAACTGGGTAGGGGAGAGTTCATCATCAAATATTACGATATCTATATCTTCAGTGTCCATATATTCTTTTATTTCCTGAAGTTTTCCACTACCTATATAAGTTCTACTATCAGGTTTTTCTAATTTTTGGATGAATTGTTTTACCCCTTCGGCGCCTGCTGTTTCTGCAAGAAACTCTAGTTCATCAAGATATTCTTTTACTTGTCTTTCGTCATCTCCTTGTTTTATAACCCCTACGAAGACAGCTTTATCATAATCTATATCTTTTTTTTCAATCATATATAAGATTTAATATATATAAAAAATTTAGGTGTAAAAAAAGCCATCCATACACAATGGACGGCCCTAAGATATGTTTTAAAATTCATTATCTCAATTGGAAAATAACAGGGAAGGTATATGTAACAGGAACAGCGCGATCTCTTTGTTTTCCTGGTTTCCATTTTGGAGACATCGCTACAACACGCATTGCCTCTTTATCCAACGATGGATCCACACCACGAAGAACTTTGATTTTTGTTACAGAACCATCTTTCTCTACTGTAAATTGAAGAGTCACACGGCCTTGTACACCATTTTCCTTTGCACTTTCTGGATAAACTAATCTTTGGTTAACCCATTTAGAAAATGCATTGGCGTCTCCACCCATAAATGAAGGTTTTTCCTCAACTAATTGGAATGGAATAGCTTCTTCTTCAACAACCTCTTCTTCTACTGCTTCAATGTAGTCTCTAATTTCAACACCAAAATTATCATTATCTTCAATATTCATGAACATATTATCATCTAGCTCAATATTATCATCTATAATATCAATTTGGTCTGATAATACAGGAATTGATGGTGCAGATGGTGGAGGAGGTGCTTGTTCTTGAGTAATAGGAATAATTTCTTCCTCAATCTGAATTTCAGTTGTATCTTCTAGAATTGAAACTTTAGTTTCTGCTGTTGTCCATTCAAATGCAAAATACACAGCTACTAGGGCTAAAATTAATCCTATTTCGAGGAACAAAAGCCTTTTGTTCTTCAAATCAGCTCTTTTTGTTTTTTTAACATTAGCTGGTACAGTTTGTTTTACTTCAAATTTTTCAGTTTTTTTAGGTTCCATATTATTATACTTTTATCTTCAATTTTGCCCAGTAAAGTTAGAAATAATAATTATTTTTTCAAACTATTTTATTTAATAGTTATAACTTTGCAAAAAATATATTTTATGATTTCTTATAATTTTGAATATACAAACTTCGTTTTTAAGGGCAAAGCACTGAATAATAAATGGTTACGATTAGTAGCAGAAAGTGAAATACGTAGAATAGGGGATATAAATCTTATTTTCTGTTCTGATAATTATATCTTAGATATAAATCAAAAATTTTTAAATCATGATTATTTTACAGATATAATAACTTTCAATTACAATGATCGAGATAGATTATCTGGAGATTTATTTATAAGTGTTGACTCGGTGAGAGAGAATGCCATAGAGTATAATGTTGAATTCGAAGAAGAATTAAATAGAGTTATAGTTCATGGTATTTTACATTTAATAGGTTATGATGATAAGTCAGAGGAAGAAATTAAGACAATGAGAGACAAAGAAAATTATTATCTTTCTTTAAGAAAATTATTATAGATAGTTTATAAACTATTGATTATCAACGATTTATATAGTTAAATATTGTATGCAAAGAATATATGACGTTTTAGTTATTGGTGGAGGACATGCAGGTTGTGAAGCAGCTATGGCTGCCTCAAATATGGGTTCAAGCGTGCTTCTTATTTCAATGGATATGACAAAGTTTGCACAAATGTCTTGTAATCCAGCTATAGGAGGTATAGCTAAAGGTCAGATTGTAAAAGAAGTAGATGCTTTAGGAGGATATATTGGCATTGTTAGCGATGCATCTTCTATTCAGTTTAGAATGTTAAATAAATCAAAAGGACCTGCAATGTGGAGCCCTCGTGCTCAGTGTGACAAGATGCATTTTTCTTTTGCTTGGCGTAAAATTTTAGAAAGTGCTCCATTGTTAGATATTTACCAAGATACTGTAGCTTCTTTTATCTTCGAAGGTTCAAGAGTTACAGGAGTTCGTACAATTACTGGAGCGATATTTTATTCTAAGACAGTTATTCTAACAGCAGGAACTTTTCTAAATGGAAGAATGTATATTGGTAAAACACAATTTGAAGGAGGAAGAATGGGGGATATGAGTTCTTACCATATCACAGAGCAATTAGTTGATATGGGTATTAGGACAGATAGAATGAAGACAGGAACTCCTTCAAGAATAGATATTTCAACAGTTGATATTTCAAGGATGTCACCACAATATGGAGATACTAATCCAGATAAATTTTCATATTTACCCTATCTTTCTACAACTCAAAATGGAAGTCCACAATTGCCTTGTTTTATCGCACATACCAATGAAAAAGTTCATGATATTTTGAGAACAGGTTTTAAGGATTCACCAATGTATACGGGAAAAATCCATGGCATAGGACCACGTTATTGTCCAAGCATTGAGGATAAATTAAGAACATTTGCTGGTAAATCTTCTCATCAACTTTTTTTAGAACCTGAGGGTAGAAATACTAATGAATATTATCTACAAGGCTTTTCTTCATCTTTACCTTTAGATGTTCAAATGGCAGCTCTTCATTCGATTGAAGGTTTTGAGAATGCTAAAGTCTTTAGACCTGGCTACGCTGTAGAATATGATTTTTTTGATCCCACACAACTAAAACCAACTCTAGAAGTTAAACATTTAGAAGGTTTATATCTGGCAGGACAAGTAAATGGTACAACAGGCTATGAAGAAGCAGCAGCTTTAGGAATGATGGCAGGAATTAATGCACATCTAAAATGTAGAGGAAGAGAGCCATTTATATTAAAAAGAAATCAAGCCTATATAGGAGTTTTAATTGATGATCTTATAACAAAAGGGGTTGACGAGCCTTACCGTATGTTTACTTCAAGAGCAGAATATAGAATATTATTAAGACAAGATAATGCAGATTTAAGACTTACCGAATTATCATATAATTTAGGTTTAGCAGATAAATTCAGATACGACTATACTCAAAGAAAATATGAAACTATTTCACATTTTAATAATTTCTTTGCAAACACTTCAATTCTTCCCGAAACAATAAATTCTTATTTGGAGCAAGTTGGTACAACACCAATTAATAATAGGCGAAGAATATCGGAGCTTATTTCTAGACCACAAGTAAATCTCTTAGAATTATTAGAAAAAGTTCCACGTGGAACTTTTTTAAAACAAAATATTGATTTGGATATTGTTTTCAAATCTCCCTTTTCTGATGTTTATAAAGATAATTATAGATATACAGATTTCTTAGATTTTGGAGATTTTCAATCTTTCGATAAAAAAGCAAAAAGAAATGATGCTATTTCAATGAAATATGCCTCTTTTGTTTTAAAAGATAATACAGGCTATCCTATTAGTCTTTTAGATAAATCTAAATTTGATGATAAAATTCAAGAAATCTACAAAAACGAAGTTTTAGAATCATCAGAAATAAGTATAAAGTACAAGGGATACATTGAACGAGAGCAAATGATGGCAGATAAAATCATGAGATTAGAAAATCTAGTAATTCCTGAAGGTTTTGATTTTGATAAAGTGGAGAGTTTATCATTTGAATGTAGACATAAACTTAAAAAATATTCGCCTAGAACGATTGCTCAAGCTTCTAGAATTTCTGGAGTCTCTCCAGCAGACATTTCAGTTCTTCTTGTTTACTTTGGTAGATAATGATTGTTCCACGTGGAACAATCATTCCCTTTCAATTAAGATAATTTTTGTAAACAAAGTTTTATAATTGTTTCAAGTCCTGCCTCTGGTTTTTCTTTTAACACAGCGCTAATTGCTTTTGACACCTTAGGTTTTGCAAAGCCGAGCATTACCAAGGCGGTAGTGGCTTCTTGTATGATTTGATTATCTTTCTGTCCAATTAATGATGAAAGCTCTGCGCCTTCTCCTTTAACAATCTTATCTTTTAATTCTAAAATAAGTCTTTGTGCTGTCTTTATTCCAATACCTTTTACGCTTTTTATTCTATGAACATCTTCACTTAGAATAGCAGTTCTAATTTCTTCTGTTGTAAGAGAGGATAACATCATTCTAGCCGTTGCAGCTCCTACTCCAGATACGGTAATTAGAAGTCGAAAAACTTCTCGCTCATCTTTTGTTGCAAATCCATAATATAATTCTTCGTCTTCTCTTAAGTGATGGTGAATGTAGACTGTTGCTTTTTGTTGATTTTCTAATGCAGTAAAAGTTTGTAATGAAATAAGAATTTTATATCCAATATTATTACATTCCAGCACTATATCCGTAGGGGTAAGTTCAATAATATCTCCTTTAATATAGTCAATCATTTTATATTTTTTTAATAATTATTATCATTATAATTAATTGATAATCAATAGTTAAACAAAAATTATCTCTGACCTCTAAGTTTTATATACATTTTCTCTTTCAATAAACTAATTCAGTTTATAAAAAATGTAAAATTCTGATTATCAATAATTTAAAACACTTTCATACATAAAATTTTAGGATTGATTCAATCTAAAAAATTTTAACCCTAGCAAAAATACAATATTTCTATCATTAATAGAATTAGTTTTAGTAAATTTGCACCCCATGGATAAAATTAAAAACATAAGAAATCAGTTTCCTGCACTTTCTCGTAAAGTGTACGGAAAGGATTTGATATATCTTGATAGTGCAGCAACGTCCCAAAGAGTGCAGTCCGTTGTAGATTTATGGAATAAATTATCTTTAGAATCTAATGGAAATATTCATAGAGCTGTTCATTATTTGTCAGAAGAGGCGAGTGCTGTATATGAGGGAACAAGAGATTTTGTTAAAGAGTACTTAAATGCTGCATCCCGAGAGGAAATAATTTTTACTTATGGCACAACGTCTGCGATTAATTTATTGGCTTATAGCTTCGGAGAAGCTTTTATAAACCCTGGCGACGAAATCATTGTAACAGAGGCAGAACACCACTCTAATATAGTTCCTTGGCAATTAATGTGTAAAAGAAAGGGAGCTATTTTAAAGGTTTTACCGGTAGATGAAAATGGATATTTAAGGCTTGAAGAATTAGAAAATCTTTGCTCGGAAAAAACAAAACTTCTTGCTGTTACCCATGTATCAAACGTCCTAGGATTAGTAAATCCCATAAAGGAAATTGTTGATTATTGTCATTCTAGAAATATTCCAGTCTTAGTGGATGGAGCACAAGGGATAGTACATTTAAAAGTCGATGTACAGGCCCTAGATTGTGATTTTTATACTTTTTCTGGACATAAAATTTATGCTACTACAGGAACAGGGGCGCTATATGGTAAGAGAAAATGGTTAGAAGTAATGCCACCATTTATGGGAGGGGGAGAGATGGTCGATAATGTGAGTTTTGAAGAAACAACTTATGCTCCACTTCCTTTGAAATTTGAGGCAGGAACGCAGAATTTTACAGCTATTCCTACTTTAAAACCAGCTCTAGAGTTTGCTGAGACCTTGTTTGATCCAGAAGTTGAAGAGCATATGAATAGTCTAAAGCAGTATATTTATGATGCTTTAAACTCGGATAAAAGAATAAAGCTTTATGGCAAGCCTCTTAAGTCTTTAGAAGAAAAAGTACCACTATTTTCTTTTTCTATAGAAGGAATACACCACCAAGACGTGGCAATGATTTTAGATAAATTAGGCATTGCTGTTAGATCTGGACAAATGTGCGCAGAACCATTAATGGATGTTTGTGGGGTTACAGGCATGCTTAGAGTATCTTTTGCTCCATACAACACCCTCGAAGAAGCAAAATACTTCATCGCCTCTCTTAATAGAGCAATTGAAATGTTAAAATAAACAAGTCATTGGTACGAGCGTCAACAACGTTAGTAACTAGACGAGGCAATCTAAGTTTTAAAACTAAATATAATGAAACTAAAAGAAGAGGAAAATGCAATTGTTGAGGAGTTTTCGATGTTTGAAGACTGGATGGATAAATATGAATATATCATTGATTTAGGAAAATCTTTAGATCAATACCCAGAGTCAGAAAAAATCGATGATAAACTTATAAAAGGCTGTCAATCAAGAGTTTGGTTGGATTATAAGGTGGAGGGGAAAAGGATTTTCTTTATTGCTGATAGTGACGCAATCATTACAAAAGGTATAATTGCCTTACTCATAAACCTTTATTCAGGAAGAACGGCAGAAGAAATTAACTCTAGTGATTTTTCCTTTATAGATAAAATAGGCCTAAAAGAAAACTTGTCGCCAACAAGAGCAAATGGTTTAGTCTCTATGATTGCTAAGATTAAAGAAATTGCAAAGGAGAATGTTTAAGCCCCAAAAATGTTCTACATAGAACATTGTGTTACGGGAAGAATATCAACTGCGTAATAATTTTTACTAATAAAAACACTACTTTTAGAAATACGACAATGAATAAAGAATTAAACATAGAAAGAAATATAATTAGGGCTTTAAGACAAGTCTATGATCCAGAAATTTCAGTCAATGTTTATGATTTGGGTCTTATTTATGAGATTAAAGTCAATGAAGAGCAAGAGGTCTATATCCAGATGACCTTAACTGCCCCTAATTGTCCCTTAGCAGATTTTATAGTTCAGCAAGTTCGAGAGGCTGTAGAAGATGTGCCAGGAGTTATGGGAACAGAAATAGAATTAGTTTTTGAACCAGCTTGGGATAAGAGTCGAATGTCTGAAGAAGCTCTTTTAGAATTAGGTTTATATGACTAGTAAGCATTTTAGCTCTTGTAAATTGTAAAAGAAACCATATAGACTTTATAAGTTTTTTCCAAAATATTATAAATCTCAATTTAATATTTATAAGCACTCATAAGATTTCTGTCATGGAAGTATATCTCTCTTTAGGCTCAAACCTAGGCGACAGAGAACGCAACTTAGCTCAAGCAATAGAACAACTCTCCGAAAGACTGAAAACGCCTTATAAGGCGCTCTCTTCCTTTTTAGAGACAGAGCCATGGGGTTTTGAGAGTAATGATAAGTTTATAAATGCTGTTATTTGCTATGAATTAGCAGAGTGCTCAGAGTGGACCCCTTTATCTTTTTTAGCCCTATGTAAGCAAATAGAAAGAATCCTTGGCAGAAAAGAGACAGAAAATCATAATGAAAAAGGGGAGAGGGTATATAGTTCCAGGCTTATAGATATAGATATTCTGTTTTGGGGCAAAGAACGCATAAATTTGCCAGAACTAACAATCCCACATAAACTTATGTCCAATCGCGATTTTGTTATGATTCCACTCAAGGAAATAGCTTCTAATCAGGTGATTTCTTCATTTCCTGAGATATTTCTGCCGAAATCTCAAACAAAATGACTATCTTCAAGCGCTTTTTTGCCTTTGGACTAAAAGTTTAACTACTTTTAGCCCAATTTGTATAGAAATAAATAAGTTAAAAATATAATTATGACACAAGAAGAACTTTTTAAGGCATTGATTTCACATTGTAAGGAATATGGATTTATTTTCCCTTCAAGCGAAATTTATGATGGTCTTGGTGCCGTTTATGATTATGGACAGCTGGGTACAGAACTGAAAAACAATATTAAGAGATATTGGTGGGAAGCAATGACTAGGCTTAACGAAAATATCGTAGGTATTGATTCAGCTATCTTTATGCATCCGAAAATTTGGGAAGCTTCGGGACATGTGGGAGCTTTTAATGACCCCCTAATTGACAATAGAGATTCTAAAAAGAGATATAGAGCAGATGTTCTATTAGAAGAATATATTGGAAAATTTGAAGATAGGATAGCAAAGGAAGTAGAAAAAGGAAAGAAAAGATTTGGAGAAGCCTTTGATGAAGAGCAATTTCTTGCGACAAATCCTAATGTTTTGCGTCATCAGGAGAAAATAGATGAGGCAACAACTAGGATGAACGCAGCTTTAAATGCTAATGATTTTGAAGCTCTTCGCCAATTAATCATAGATTTAGACATTGTATGTCCTATTTCTGGAACAAAAAACTGGACTGAAATTCGTCAATTCAACCTAATGTTTTCAACCCAGCTTGGTAGCGTTATTGGAGACACAAACGTTATTTATCTTCGTCCAGAGACAGCTCAGGGAATTTTCGTTAACTATCTTAATGTACAGAAAACAGGCCGTATGAGAATACCTTTCGGAATTGCGCAGATTGGTAAGGCTTTTAGAAATGAAATAGTAGCTCGACAGTTTGTTTTCCGTATGAGAGAGTTCGAGCAAATGGAAATGCAATTCTTTATTAAACCAGGAACAGAGTTAGATTGGTTTGAAAAATGGAAGGAGCAGCGTCTTGCTTGGCATCTTGCTCTGGGTATGGGTGAGGAAAATTATCGTTTTCATGATCATGAAAAGCTTGCACACTATGCAAATGCAGCTACAGACATCCAGTTCCGTTTTCCTTTCGGCTTTAGAGAGCTAGAGGGAATCCATTCAAGAACAGACTTCGACTTAGCTAATCATCAAAAATTCTCTGGAAAGAAACTTCAGTATTTTGATCCAGAGGAGGGAAAGAGTTATGTTCCATATGTTGTTGAGACTTCTATAGGTCTAGACAGGATGGTGCTTTCTGTATTATCAAATTCTTATAAAGAAGAAGAATTAGAAAATGGAGAGACTAGGGTGGTGTTGAGCATCCCTGCTCCAATTGCTCCTTTGAAAGTTGCAATTCTTCCTCTTGTTAGAAAAGATGGACTTCCTGAATTAGCAACTAAAATTCTGGATGATTTGAAATTTGATTTCAATTGTCAATATGATGAGAAGGATTCTATCGGAAGAAGATATCGCCGCCAAGATGCAATTGGTACTCCAATTTGTATTACTGTAGATCACGACTCATTAGAAGATAATAGCGTAACAATTCGTCATCGCGACACAATGGAGCAAAAGAGAGTGAAAATTTCAGAACTACATTCTATCATCAACGAAAAAGTTAGTATGACTAACTTACTGAAAAAATTAGCTTAATTTCAAAACAGCTAAAATTTTAGAAACTCTTAAAAACGAAGGACCCATAGATTTTCAAAAAGTCTATGGGTCTTATTTTTTAAATTAAAAAATCTAGAATTAGTAGTATTTTAATTTTTGAGTATAATTCACACAAAAACACTCGTTTTACATCAAATATTTATGATAAACCCTCCACAAAAATTCAAATAACCGATTCTCAGAGAGTTGAGATTCGTTTATTTTGATTTTAAATAGTTGATTCTTAGTGTATTAGCTCTTCAAAAAGGAAAAACAAAAAATTTCCCCAAAAATGTCATTTTTTGAAGGTATACTTTTCAATTATTATTTACAGTGTATGTCAGAATTTTGTGGTAACTTAGCTTTGTTAAATTGAGATTTATGCGAGAAGTAGATCCAAAATCAACCAGCCGCGCCCAGGCCTTTGAGTTATGGATGAAGGCTCCCAACC